>NZ_JAWPOJ010000018.1:18846-104285 GCF_033344235.1 Vibrio sp. Vb1554
CGCGTCCTGGAGGATTCGAACCTCCGACCGCCTGGTTCGTAGCCAGGTACTCTATCCAGCTGAGCTAAGGACGCGCAGATCTTCTTGCTAAGAAGTTGTGAAGTAAATCACATTCATTTCTTACGAAACAAAAAAAAGGCCATCGGGCCAGTCAATGAATGGCGGTGAAGGAGGGATTCGAACCCTCGATACGGGATAAACCGTATACTCCCTTAGCAGGGGAGCGCCTTCAGCCTCTCGGCCACCTCACCGTTTTCATTGTTATATCTCAAAAGAGATATGGCGCGTCCTGGAGGATTCGAACCTCCGACCGCCTGGTTCGTAGCCAGGTACTCTATCCAGCTGAGCTAAGGACGCACTTTTTGTTGATAAATCAACGTTGCAAGAATGGCGGTGAAGGAGGGATTCGAACCCTCGATACGGGATAAACCGTATACTCCCTTAGCAGGGGAGCGCCTTCAGCCTCTCGGCCACCTCACCGTCTTGCGGAGGCACATATTACGTTTTACCGAAAATATGTCAAACACTTTCTTTGAAAAAATCTACGAAACTGGCTTAACCGTTGCTGATTTAATCAAAGTGACTATTAAACGAACTTTATCACTCTATTATGATGAAAAAAAGAGAGTCTTCTCTGAAAAAAAGACATTTATTTTCAAATAACTTTCTGAAGTTCGAATCAACATTATTGATGAATTCACAGCCATACTCAACACAATAGTTTCTGCAAATTTTCAAAAACAGTAAAAACTAAAAAGGCCAACCCTTCGGTTAGCCTTTTTCATTCAAACTAAGCTCTGTAAACAGGAGCGACTTAGTAGTTACCTGAAGCAACGTTGCCATTGCCTTTTTCAGCTTGAATGCGCATGTAGATTTCTTCACGGTGAACTGAAACCTCTTTCGGAGCGTTAACGCCGATACGCACTTGGTTACCTTTAACACCTAGTACAGTTACAGTCACTTCATCACCAATCATCAGTGTTTCGCCTACGCGGCGAGTCAAAATTAGCATTCTTTGCTCCTTGAGTAATCTCTAAATTTTCTTGCTACAAAGCTATTATCCAACAAAAGTTATATTTTCGTAAACTACCTTGTTAGCGAAAATCAGCCTAAAAAGGCATGTTTTTGTTGAATGTTTAATGCTTCACTAGACGTAATGTAAGCATCATGCAGAATGTTTGCTGCTGTATCCACACATTCGGGTGCTAAAACTAGCATCATAGTGAGTGCATTCGTTGCGCTGAAATTGATCTCAATATCTCGCTTTGCCAACAAATCGCATGCGTGCTCTACCATTCCATTGGCCTCAAGCCCCACTGCGGTCAACAGGCTTACCACTTCACTATTACGGATTTTGTCGCTGAACACCAGATCGAACTTGGCACATGCATCTTGTTTTATCGTGATACCTGCCCGTTCTGTTTCCTCGATCACATTCCAAATGTCGATACCCAACATCTGACATTGTTTTGTAGCACTAGATAAATGTTCTTTATCGACTTCGATTATGGCAAGGTCACGTTGAATGGCTATACCAGAGACGGCTTGATTGCCTAACTCCCCCTTTACCAGACTGCCTTCATTAACATCAAATGTCGAAAGCACGCGCAGTGGCACATTATTCTTCCATGCAAATTGCACTGAAGGTAAATGTAATACTTTCGCGCCTCGGCTTGCCATCGCTTCCATGGAAGGAAAATCGATAACCGCCAATTTTCGCGCGTTTTTCACTACACGTGGGTCACAAGTATAAATACCATCAACGTCGGTAAAGATTTGACACTCATCCGCGCGCAATGCGCCTGCCAGTGCCACTGCGCTCGTATCTGAGCCACCTCGACCTAATGTGGTGATATCCCCGTTCTCATTCACACCTTGAAAGCCTGCAACAATCACTATTTGGTCTTGCTCAAGCAATCCCAGAATTGTCTTAGTATCAATGTGTTTAATCGTTGCGTCATTGTGTTGATTATCCGTCACAATATTCGCCTGTGCTCCGGTAAGCGAGCGTGCAGCATGACCCAATTTATTGAGTGTCATTGCTAACAGTGCCATTGACACTTGCTCACCAGCAGAGAGCAAAACATCAAGTTCTCGAGCTGTAGGCACGCTATCTATCTGTTTAGCGAGGTCCATCAGTCTGTTTGTTTCGCCTGACATTGCAGACACGACAACAACAACTTGATTGCCATCATTTTTCGCCTTAATGATGTGTTCAGCAACTTGGTGGATTCTTTCAATTGAACCCACAGAGGTTCCGCCAAACTTTTGCACGATAAGGGGCTTTTTCACCAGTCTTCACCTTCCCAAGACCGAAGTCTCTTTAGAACTGCTTACATCGTCAGTATTTCCTTTTAGAAAAATTATATAAGCAGTAGTTACAACAAAAACCAAATAGCCTAAATGACTCGGTTAACTTTTAGTCAATTAAACCACTTGGCTGCTAAAAAAAATTACGCTCAATCAAAGAAACTTGATTGAGCGTAATTTTAGTAGTTAAAAGCTTATAAGCGCTCTTCTAACCAAGGCTGAACTGTTTTAATTGCCTCTGGTAGTGCGGCTACATCAGTACCACCAGCTTGAGCCATGTCAGGACGACCACCGCCCTTACCACCGACTTGCTCAGCAATCATCTTAACTAGATCACCAGCTTTTACTTTACCAGTTAGATCTTTAGTCACACCAGCAATCAGGCCAACCTTGTCACCTGTTACGTTAGCAAGCAGTACGACACCAGACCCCATTTGGTTCTTAATGTCATCAACCATAGTACGTAGGTTCTTGCTGTCAGCGCCTTCAAGAGCTGCGACTAGAACTTTTGTACCATTGACTTCAACCGCTTTGCCCATGATGTTAGCGCTTTCTGCTGCCGCCATCTTATCTTTTAGCTTCTGCACTTCTTTCTCTAGCGCTTTTGCTTTCTGTGCAGATTCTGCCAGTTTCTCTTCGTACTTCGCGTTTTGAGCTTCAATCGCGTCTAATGCAGCCTCGCCTGTTACCGCCTCAATACGTCGAATACCTGCAGCAATGCCGCTTTCTGAAGTAATTTTGAATAGGCCAATATCACCTGTGCTTGATGCGTGAATACCACCGCAAAGCTCTGTCGAGAAGTCACCCATAGACAGTACGCGTACTTCGTCATCGTACTTCTCACCAAACAGTGCCATTGCGCCTTTCTTCTTAGCAGACTCAATGTCCATCACGTTGGTTTCAATCGTGTGGTTGCGACGAATTTGCGCGTTAACTAGACGCTCAACTTCTTTCAGTTCTGCTGCAGTTACGGCTTCTAGGTGTGAGAAGTCGAAACGTAGGTTGTCTGCCTTCACCAATGAACCTTTCTGCGTTACGTGCTCACCTAAAACTTGGCGTAGTGCTGCGTGTAGCAAGTGCGTTGCTGAGTGGTTTAGAGAGATAGCTGCGCGGCGCTCTGCGTCAACGATAGTTGCTACTTCATCACCTTTCGCTAGAACGCCTTCTGCCATTACACCGTGGTGCGCGATTGCGTTACCTAGTTTTTGAGTGTCCTCAACGCGGAATACACCAGACTCAGTACGGATTTCACCAGCGTCACCACACTGACCGCCTGACTCTGCGTAGAATGGTGTTTCACCAAGTACGATGATTGCTTTGTCGCCCGCAGATAGAGAATCTACTTCGTTGCCTTCAACGAACATCGCTGCTACAGAACTAGAGCCTTTAGTACCTGTGTAACCACAGAATTCTGTTTGCGTATCAACTTTGATTGCTGCGTTGTAGTCAGTACCAAAATTACCCGCTTCACGCGCACGTTGACGCTGCTCTTCCATCGCTTTCTCAAAACCTTCTTCGTCGATTGCGAACTCACGCTCACGTGCAACGTCGTTAGTTAAGTCAGCTGGGAAGCCGTAAGTGTCGTAAAGTTTAAATACGGTTTCGCCGTCCAGTACTTTACCGTCTAGGTTATCTAATGCTTCGTTTAGAATCGCCATACCGCGCTCAAGTGTACGACCAAAGTTTTCTTCTTCGATACGCAGTACTTTTTCAACCACAGCTTGTTGACGCTTCAGCTCTTCACCAGCCGTACCCATGATGTCTGCCAGTACGCCAACCAACTTGTGGAAGAATGCACCTTGTGCGCCCAGCTTGTTACCGTGACGAACTGCGCGACGGATGATACGGCGTAATACGTAACCACGACCTTCGTTTGAAGGCATAACGCCATCTACGATCAGGAATGAACATGAACGGATGTGGTCAGCGATAACGCGTAGTGATTGGTTTGATAGGTCTTCGTAACCGATCACTTCTGCTGCTGCTTTGATAAGAGCTTGGAATACATCAATTTCGTAGTTTGAGTGAACGCCCTGCATGATTGCAGAGATACGCTCGATACCCATACCAGTATCTACCGATGGTTTTGGTAGCGGTTCCATAGTGCCGTCTGCGTGACGGTTGAACTGCATGAATACGTTGTTCCAGATCTCGATGAAACGGTCACCATCTTCTTCAGGCGTGCCAGGACGGCCACCCCAGATGTGCTCACCGTGATCGTAGAAGATTTCAGTACATGGACCACAAGGGCCAGTGTCGCCCATTTGCCAGAAGTTATCAGACTCGTACGGCTTGCCGCCTTCTTTGTCACCAATGCGAACAATACGATCAGCGGGCACGCCAACTTTCTTGTTCCAGATGTCAAACGCTTCGTCATCGGTTTCGTAAACAGTTACCAATAAACGATCCGCTGGCAGTTTAAGAACTTCAGTTAAGAATTCCCAAGCAAAGGAGATCGCATCTTCTTTGAAGTAATCGCCAAAGCTGAAGTTGCCTAACATTTCAAAGAATGTGTGGTGACGAGCAGTAAAGCCAACATTTTCTAGGTCGTTATGTTTACCACCAGCACGTACGCAACGCTGAGCCGTAGTCGCTCGAGTGTAGGCTCGTTTTTCTAAGCCTAAGAAACAATCTTTAAATTGGTTCATACCTGCGTTTGTGAACAGCAGGGTTGGGTCGTTATGTGGAACTAACGATGAACTTTCTACGATTTGGTGTCCTTTGCTCTCAAAGAACTTGAGGAACGCGTTACGAACCTCATCAGTGCTCATGTACATGCAGCTCTTCCTGAAAATAGTCGAGTTAGAATTTTGCCGTATTGTAGATCATGCAAACAGCTGAGACTAGTTTTCTTGAGGAAAAGAGGGAGTAGGAGAAAAAATTTGAAGCAAAACAAAAATCAGTGCGGACGACTGACCGTTAATCTTCATCCTCAAAGCTCAGCGCGTAGCTGATTTGGTCAAAACTGTAGCCGCGATACTGCAGAAAACGAACTTGTTTTGCGTACTCTTTTTGGTCTTTGGCTTTAATACCTTTGAATTTCTTTTCTGCCGCCTGTTTAGCCAGTTCAAACCAATCTTGCGGCTCTTCAGCCATAGCTTGCTCAATCACCGATTCCGCAACACGCTTCTGGTTTAACTCTTGACGAATTCGACGCTCTCCATGTCCTTTGTATACATGCTGTCTAATTTGACTCTTCGCGTAACGTAAATCATCTAAATAGTTATGGTCTAGGCAAAAATTAATTGCGATGTCGATGTCTGATTCTTCATAGCCCTTCATCGATAATTTTTGGTAAAGCTCATACTGACCATGATCGCGACGGCTAAGCAATTGTATAGCAGCCTCTTTGCTCGATAATGTTGGCGCCTGGCGTTTTTGGTACATGATGATCCTAAAAGTATTTTTGCTGTACAGGCTCTCAATGGCCTTTGTGATAATTCGATTTTTGATTTCAATAGATACAACAAAGCCCCGCATTGCAGGGCTTTGTCATTTATTAATCTATGAGAGATTAAAACTCTTCAGCTTGCTCTGGCGCTTCACCAGCTTCAGGCGCTTCCGCAAGTGCTGGCGCTAGCAACATTTCACGCAGTTTTGTATCGATAGTTTTAGCCACTTCAGGGTGCTCACGCAGGTAGTTACATGCATTCGCTTTACCTTGACCAATCTTATCGCCATTGTAGCTATACCAAGCACCGGCTTTTTCAACTAACTTGTGCTTCACACCTAGATCGACAAGTTCACCTTCGCGGTTAAAGCCTTGGCCGTACATGATTTGTGTGTTTGCTTCTTTAAATGGTGCTGCAATCTTATTCTTAACAACTTTGATGCGCGTTTCGTTACCTACGACTTCGTCACCTTCTTTGATTGCACCAGTACGACGGATATCTAGACGAACAGAAGCGTAGAACTTAAGTGCGTTACCACCTGTTGTTGTTTCTGGGTTACCAAACATCACACCAATCTTCATACGGATTTGGTTGATGAAGATACACATACAGTTAGACTGCTTTAGGTTACCCGTTAGCTTACGCATTGCTTGAGAAAGCATACGTGCTTGCAGACCCATGTGGCTATCGCCCATTTCGCCTTCGATTTCTGCTTTCGGTGTTAGTGCTGCAACAGAGTCGACAACCATAACATCGATAGCACCAGAACGTGCAAGTGCGTCACAGATCTCTAGAGCTTGCTCACCTGTGTCTGGCTGAGAAACTAGCAATGCATCGATATCAACGCCAAGTTTCTTCGCGTATACAGGATCTAGAGCATGCTCTGCATCGATAAACGCACACGTTTTGCCTTCACGTTGCGCAGCAGCAATAAGCTCAAGCGTTAATGTTGTTTTACCTGAAGATTCTGGGCCGTAGATTTCTACGATACGACCCATTGGTAGACCACCAGCACCCAAAGCGATATCAAGAGAAAGAGAACCCGTTGAGATGGTTTCTACGTCCATTGCGCGGTTATCACCAAGGCGCATGATAGAGCCTTTACCGAATTGCTTTTCAATTTGACCTAGCGCAGCGGCGAGCGCTTTCTGTTTGTTCTCGTCCATTACTTTCTCCGATTTATTCATCTTCTTTGGGCGACGAATAGTAATTCATTTTTCTTAAGCAGAAGAACTGCTCAGCAATGAAAGTTATTATACTGTTGATTCATACAGTGTCCATACCTGTATGAAAAAAATTTGGCTGACCTAAAGTCATGATTTGCTCTAGCCCTTATCAATGCTGGGCTAAAACAAGTTAAGAAATTCTAGAGCAGATGTTGATACAATTGAGTCAGCGCGTGCTCGACCGCTTTTTTGCGAACTTCTGCACGGTCACCAGAGAAATGCATGGTTTCGACTTGCTGCCAACTTTGGTTATCAGCAAAAGCAAAGCAGACCATGCCGACTGGTTTCTCTTCACTGCCACCACCCGGCCCTGCAATACCACTGATGGACACACCGATGGTGGCATTGGAGTTTTTAATTGCACCCTGCACCATTTCAATCACAACTGGCTCACTCACTGCACCATGCGCTTCTAACGTTGAAGCTTGCACACCAAGCATCTCCATTTTCGCTTCATTACTGTAGGTGACGAACGCACGGTCAAGCCAAGCTGAACTACCAGCAATGTCAGTAATGGCGGTTGCAACACCACCACCTGTGCATGATTCTGCGGTTGTTAAAACATGCCCGTGTTTAGCCAATAATGTGCCTAAATCGGCACTCAATTTTGTTGTTTTTTCCATAGCCAAAATGCCCTTTGTCTCTTTTTACTTGATAGGGATTCACGTATCCTAAGCCGCTACGGAAATAAACAAAAGAACTTACCTGTGAAAGCTGAACAAAAACACACTCCGATGATGCAGCAATACCTCAAGCTAAAAGCTGAGAACCCAGAGATTTTGCTGTTCTACCGCATGGGCGATTTCTACGAACTCTTTTACGATGATGCCAAGCGAGCTTCTCAGCTTCTTGATATTTCATTGACCAAACGTGGTGCGTCTGCAGGTGAACCTATCCCAATGGCGGGTGTGCCATTTCACGCCGTAGAGGGCTACCTGGCAAAACTTGTTCAGCTTGGTGAGTCTGTGGCGATCTGTGAACAGATTGGCGATCCGGCCACCAGCAAGGGACCGGTAGAACGTAAAGTTGTGCGTATCGTGACACCAGGTACTGTGACGGATGAAGCGCTGCTTTCTGAGCGTGTCGATAACTTAATCGCAGCAATTTACCATCACAACGGTAAGTTCGGTTATGCGACGCTGGATGTCACCTCTGGTCGCTTCCAACTGACAGAACCAGAAACTGAAGAAGCGATGACAGCCGAGCTTCAACGCACTGCACCACGTGAGCTACTGTTCCCAGAAGATTTTGAACCTGTACATTTAATGGCGGGCCGCAATGGTAACCGTCGTCGCCCAGTCTGGGAGTTTGAGCTTGATACGGCTAAGCAACAACTCAATCAACAATTTGGCACAAAAGATCTGGTTGGTTTTGGTGTAGAACATGCGTCCTTAGGGTTATGTGCTGCTGGTTGTTTGATCCAGTACGTAAAAGATACTCAACGTACGGCTTTACCTCATATTCGCTCTTTAACGTTTGATCATCAGGATCAATCCGTCATCCTTGATGCTGCTACCCGACGTAATCTGGAAATTACTCAAAATCTAGCAGGCGGAACCGATAACACGCTCGCTGCAGTACTCGACCATTGTGCAACTCCGATGGGCAGCCGAATGCTGAAGCGTTGGTTGCATCAGCCTATGCGTTGCATTGAAACGTTAAACAATCGCCTTGATGCGATTGGTGAGATTAAAGAACAAGCTCTGTTTGCCGATCTTCAACCAACGTTAAAGCAAATTGGTGATATTGAACGTATCTTAGCGCGCCTTGCATTACGCTCTGCTCGCCCTCGCGATATGGCTAGACTTCGCAATGCCATGCAACAGCTACCAGAGCTAGAATCTGTCACCGCTTCTTTGACCCATCCGTACCTAACGAAATTGGCGAAGTATGCAGCTCCGATTGACGAAGTATGTGACCTGTTAGAGCGCGCGATTAAAGAAAATCCGCCGGTTGTTATTCGTGATGGTGGCGTCATCGCTGAAGGCTACAATGCGGAGCTCGATGAATGGCGAAAATTGGCAGACGGTGCAACAGAATATCTTGAGCAGCTTGAGCGAGATGAGCGTGAACGACACGGTATCGATACGCTTAAAGTAGGCTATAACAACGTTCATGGCTTCTTTATCCAAGTGAGCCGTGGCCAGAGCCATTTGGTTCCACCGCATTATGTACGTCGCCAAACACTCAAAAACGCTGAACGCTACATCATCCCAGAGCTTAAGGAACACGAAGACAAAGTACTTAACTCGAAATCTAAAGCGTTAGCACTTGAGAAACAGTTGTGGGAAGAACTGTTTGATCTATTGATGCCAAACCTTGAGAAGCTGCAAAACCTAGCTTCTGCTCTGTCTCAACTGGATGTATTACAAAACCTAGCAGAGCGTGCAGATTCGTTAGATTACTGCCGCCCAACGCTTGTGAAAGACGCAGGAATTCACATTCAAGCTGGTCGTCATCCAGTCGTAGAACAAGTAACAACAGAGCCGTTCATCGCGAACCCAATTGAGCTTAACCCAGCCCGTAAGATGTTGATCATCACCGGTCCAAACATGGGTGGTAAATCAACCTACATGCGTCAAACTGCGCTGATTGCATTGATGGCACATATCGGCTCTTATGTACCGGCAGAATCCGCACAGATTGGTTCTTTAGATCGTATATTTACTCGTATTGGTGCGTCAGATGATCTTGCATCTGGCCGCTCGACCTTCATGGTAGAAATGACCGAAACAGCCAATATTCTTCACAACGCAACTAAGAACAGTTTGGTGCTAATGGATGAAATCGGACGCGGTACTAGTACTTACGACGGTCTCTCTTTAGCTTGGGCAAGTGCGGAATGGCTCGCAACACAAATTGGTGCGATGACCCTATTTGCAACTCACTACTTCGAATTAACAGAGTTACCGAACCAACTGCCAAGCTTAGCGAACGTTCACTTGGATGCCGTAGAACATGGAGACAGCATTGCCTTTATGCACGCAGTTCAAGAAGGTGCGGCAAGTAAGTCTTACGGCTTGGCTGTTGCGGGCTTAGCTGGCGTACCAAAAACGGTCATCAAAAATGCGCGTAACAAGCTATCTCAGCTAGAGCAACTGGGGCAAAACAGTGACACACCGCGTCCAAGTGCAGTAGATGTGGCCAACCAGTTGAGCCTGATTCCAGAGCCTAGCGAGGTCGAACAAGCTCTGTCAGGTATTGATCCTGACGACTTAACGCCACGCCAAGCTCTTGAAGAGCTGTATCGCTTGAAGAAGATGCTGTAAACAGACTCACACCGACGAGCAAAAAAGAAAAAAGGCTATGGGGAACCATAGCCTTTTGTGTATCTAGTGAAATACGGATTACTTAATCGTCTTCTACGTTAAACAAGTTTTCCATATTCAAACCTTGTTTGATTAGGACTTCACGAAGACGACGTAAACCTTCCACTTGTATTTGACGTACTCGCTCACGTGTCAGACCAATCTCTCGACCAACTTCTTCCAGCGTCGAAGGCTCGTAGCCTAGTAGGCCGAAGCGACGTGCAAGCACTTCTTTCTGTTTCGGATTCAACTCTTCTAACCAATGAATCAACGATGATTTGATGTCGTCATCTTGAGTCGAAACTTCTGGATCAGAGTTGTTTGCATCAGGAATAATATCCAGCAGCGCTTTCTCACCGTCACCACCGATTGGCGTGTCGACAGAGCTAATACGCTCATTAAGGCGTAACATTTTGCTTACGTCTTCGACTGGAATATCTAATTGAGCAGCAATTTCTTCTGCGGTCGGTTCGTGATCGAGCTTTTGAGAAAGTTCACGCGCAGTACGCAGATAAATGTTCAGCTCTTTCACTACGTGGATAGGTAGACGGATCGTGCGAGTTTGGTTCATCAACGCTCGCTCTATCGTTTGTCGGATCCACCATGTTGCGTAAGTAGAGAAACGGAAACCACGTTCTGGGTCGAATTTTTCGACCGCTCGGATCAAGCCGAGGTTACCTTCTTCAATCAGATCGAGTAGTGCTAGACCACGGTTACTGTATCGACGAGAAATCTTAACAACCAAACGTAGGTTACTTTCGATCATACGTTTGCGTGCCGCTTCGTCGCCACGTAGGGCGCGTCTTGCGTAAAGCACTTCTTCTTCGGCAGTAAGTAAAGGTGAGAAGCCAATTTCGCCCAAATACAACTGAGTTGCATCTAAGCTTTTACTGCTCGCGTCAAATTCTTCACGCGCAGTCGCTTTGCTTTCTGTGGATGATGATCTTTCGAGTTCGTTATCAATGGTCTTCACTGACGCATTGTCAAATGCAAACTCTTCAACTTTGGTTACTGTGTTGCTGATACTCATAACGCCTCCCCCTGGCGAGTTAGCAAGACATGACAACTCAATATGTCGCTAAATGATGTCGCAAGTTGTTTTTCAAAGTTTTAAGGCAAATAGCGTTTTGGATTCACTGATTTACCTTGATAGCGAATTTCAAAGTGTAGTTTGACCGACTTTGCACCTGAACTACCCATGGTGGCGATTTTTTGTCCGCTTTTTACGCTTTGTCCTTCTGTGACCAGCAGTTTGTCATTATGTGCGTATGCGCTTAAATAATTGTCGTTATGCTTTACTATAATTAAGTTGCCATAACCTCGTAGCGCATTGCCTGAATAAACGACTGTGCCGGCTGCGGTTGAAACGATAGGTTGACCACGCTGTCCTGCGATGTCGATACCTTTATTTCCCTGTTCTCCCGCCGAAAAGTTCTTGATTACTCTCCCTTTTGTTGGCCACAACCACTTTGAGACTTTATCACTCTTTGCTGTGGTAGTTGGCGCTTTTTGCTTCACTTTTTGGTTATCTTTTGAACCAACATACTCCTTTGTTTTCGATTGTTCAACCTTCTTTGGAGGCTGTTTTTGTACGACTTTAGGCTTAGTCTCTGTAGGTTTTTGACTAGAGTTTTTACTCGAAGGTTTAGGTTTAGAGGCTGTTGATGTTTTCGTCACTGGAGCTGGGGGTGTCGTAACAACAGGAGCCACAACGGGTTCAACTTTTTGACCATATTTAGGGGCGACATATTTCGGAGCCCAAAGTTTTAGCCTCTGTCCTGGGTAGATAGTGTAAGGCTGAGTTAACTCATTGTAACGAACAAGATCATTTACATCTTTATCTGTGACATAAGCTATGAAGTAAAGCGTATCGCCTTTTTTTACCTCATAATAACTCCCTCTGTAACTCCCTCTTTCAAGGCTTGAATAGTCTTTTTTTAGACTAGAGACAGGTGCAGGGGAATGCGCTGCACAACCAACTAGTCCTGCAGCAAACACAAAGCTAATACCAATATGACGTAGTAACTTATTCACCTATCCCTAACCCTTAAGCTAAATCACCCGCAACCAGAGGTACGAACCGAACCATTTCTACAACGGTAGAGAGATATTCGTCTCCCTTACGCTCTATTTTTAATAACTGTTGCTCCGTATCTCCAACAGGAATGACCATTTTGCCGCCATCTCTTAATTGTGAGAGAAGAGCTTGGGGAATCACTTCAGCGGCAGCGGTAACAATGATAGCATCGAAAGGACCTCTCGCTTCCCAGCCCTGCCACCCATCAGCATGCTTAGTTGAAACATTGTAAATATCCAATTGCTTCAGGCGACGCTTTGCTTCCCATTGCAACGATTTAATTCGCTCAACGGAGTATACATGATCAACAATTTGCGCCAGTACCGCGGTTTGATAACCCGATCCCGTTCCGATTTCCAGAACACGACTCGCCGGCTCTAGCTCAAGCAACTCGGTCATACGCGCAACGATATAAGGCTGAGAAATAGTTTGTCCCTGACCAATTGGTAACGCATTGTTATCATAGGCTTGGTGCATCATCGCTTGAGAAACAAAGCTTTCTCGTGGCAAGCGTTGGATAGCATCCAGAACTCTTTGGTCTTTGATGCCACTGGAGATAAGAAACGCTATCAACCTGTCAGCATGTGGGTTACTCATTACTTCTCTTCCTTTAACCAACTATCCATAGCACGCAGCGACTCGTGAGCGGTGAGATCAACTTGCAGAGGCGTCATTGAAACTCGGCCATGCTCAATTGCATAAAAGTCCGTGCCCTCTCCTGCATCTTGCTCCTTTCCTGGTGGCCCTAACCAATAAATGTCATGGCCTCTCGGATCTTTCTGCTTGATCATATTCTCTGCGTGATGACGTGCACCTAAACGCGTAACTTCAATTTCACCTAAATTCTCTGATGGTAAGTCAGGCACGTTTACGTTCAGTAGACGATTCGTTGGAATCGGCGACGCTAAATGCTGTTGTACAATTTGACGTGCAATTTTAGCGGCGGATTCGAAATGTCGCTTACCCACTAGAGAAAAAGCCACCGACTGAACGCCAAGGAAATGACCTTCCATGGCTGCTGCTACTGTTCCAGAATAAAGAACATCATCACCCAAATTAGCGCCATGGTTGATTCCTGACAGAACAAGATCAGGCAAATCATCTTTCATTAGCTCATTCAGCGCGAAATGCACACAATCCGTGGGCGTGCCTTGCACTGAGTAGATATTTGGGGCAATTTCAGTCACGCGTAATGGTTGTTCTAATGTGAGTGAATTCGAAGCACCTGAACGATTTCGATCAGGTGCGACAATGGTCACTTCAGCGATATCTCTCAACTCATCAGCGAGGGCATGAATCCCTTGAGCATGAACACCATCATCATTGCTGATTAAGACTCTTAAGGGCTTCGGGTTTCGTGAATCCTGTTCCATTAGTATTCTCTTTCTACTTCAACCTCATTAACTAACTCACGAACAATAGAGGTCGCAAAAGATCCCGCATCCAGTGAGAAAGTCAGCGTAATGTTGTTACCTTCAACCGTCCAAGCTAAATCTTTTGGCTTCAGCGCAATATCGCGACGATCGTGGCGCATGCGATTACCACGAATCAACGCCATGAGGTCAGGCTCTTCGTCTAAAAACGGTTGCTCTAATGCCAGAGCCTCGGCTTGAGTAGGCAGTGCATTATCGCCAGCAAGCGCAGCGGTAATTGCCGCTTCACCTTGTGCAAATTGCACTTGCAAATCAGTGATGTTGTTTGCATCAATCAACTGAGTGCCTGAATTCGTCTGTGCAATGTCACCATCAATGAACTTATCAAACACACCATTCTCTAGACGAGCTGAAACGATGCGGTTGAAAATCCACGAACGAGCCGCTGATAAATACATGCTGCGCTTGTTTTGATTGCGGGTACGAACGTTTTCGCGTCCCCATCGACGTGCTTCTTCAAGGTTGTTACCATCGTTACCAAAACGCTGACTACCAAAGTAGTTTGGCACGCCAACTTGTTTCACTTTTTCAAGACGTTGCTCTACATCCGCTATATCTGTCACTTCAGACAAAGTAACCACGAACTCGTTCCCTACTAGGTCACCAGGACGCAGTTTTTTATTGTGACGATCTGTTGCAAGGATTTCGATACTTGGGTATTGAGACAAAAACGCTGAAAAATCTGGCGTTTCACCTTTTGGTAAATGGACACTTAACCACTGTTCCGTCACCGCATGACGGTCTTTAAGACCCGCCCAGCTAACGTCTTTCGACTTAACACCACAGGCTTTTGCTAACTCGTTAGCAACGAAGCTGGTGTTCTCGCCCTTTTTACGGATACGAACCATTAAGTGCTCGCCTTCGCCCGTAAAGGCAAAACCTAAATCTTCGCGAACCTGAAAATGCTCTGGCTGCGCTTTAATTTTTGCCGATGCAACTGGCTTACCCGTTAGGTAAGCCAATGAAGATAAAATGTCTGACATGATGTGTTTCCGCTGATATCACAGCTTAGGGGAGCAAATTGCTAGTTATTGCTTAAACAGAAGTACAACGGCTTCCGTTGCAATGCCTTCTTTGCGTCCAGTAAAACCGAGACGTTCTGTCGTCGTCGCTTTTACGTTGATGTTACTAATGTCGGTTTCTAGGTCTTCGGCAATTGCCGCACACATTGCGTCAATGTGTGGTGCCATTTTAGGCGCTTGTGCCATGATGGTTACATCAGCATTGCCAAGACGGTAGCCTTGCTCTTTGACTCGACGGTAAACGTCTTTCAGTAATTCACGACTGTTTGCGCCTTTCCATTTATCATCCGTATCTGGGAAATGACGACCAATATCGCCGGCAGCAATCGCGCCCAGCAGAGCATCCGTTAACGCATGCAACGCTACATCGCCGTCTGAGTGTGCAATCAAACCTTGCTCATAAGGGATTGCTACACCACCAATAATGACTGGGCCTTCACCACCGAATTTATGTACATCGAAACCATGACCAATTCGAATCATTTTCTATCCTTTCTTTATTCGCCGCGCTCACGGCTTAGATAAAACTCGGCTAACGCGAGATCTTCTGGCTGAGTGATTTTTATATTGTTCGCATTCCCTTGAACTAAGGCTGGCTTCTCGCCTAACCATTCCAAAGCCGAGGCTTCATCGGTAATGGTTACACCCTGTTCTAATGCGTCAGCCAGTGCTTGAGTAAGCTGCTGAGTTTTAAACATTTGTGGAGTAAGTGCATGCCACAATGCTTCTCTATCTACCGTATGATCGATATCTTGTACTGCGTTTGCTCGCTTCATTGTATCTCTCACAGGAGATGCGAGAATGCCACCCGTTGAGTGGGCGCAGCAAACATCAATCAAACGGTCAATGTCGGATGTTAATACACATGGCCTCGCAGCGTCGTGGACTAATACCCACTCGCTTTCCAGATGCTCATTGACATAGTTTAGCCCTGATAACACAGAGTCTGCTCTTTCTTTACCACCAGCTACACGAATCACATCTGGGTGCTTAGCAATGGACAATTCTGGGTAATATGGGTCGCCGTCAGTAACGGCAACGACAACCTTAGAAATATTTGGGTGAGAAAGCAGTTTCTCTACGGTATGTTCCAGTACCGCTTTACCTTCGATCAATAAATATTGCTTAGGGCGATCTGCCTTCATTCTGCTCCCTACACCAGCAGCTGGCACAATTGCGATATGCGATGAGTTCATATCCAACATTTTAATGGTTTTCCTCACCTATAATGCGGTAAAAAGTCTCGCCATCTTTAACTAAACCGAGCTCATGACGCGCACGTTCTTCAATCGCATCAAGACCTTGCCTTAAGTCATCAATCTCAGCGAACATTTCATTGTTGCGAGCTTGTAGCTTGCTGTTCACTTGTTGCTGAACTTCAATTTCATCTTTTACTGTGTAGTAGTCAGACACTCCGTTTTTACCAAACCATAGAGTGTATTGAAGCAAGCCAAACAGTAGCGTAAGGGCTATAACAAAGATTCGCATATCGCTGCTAACATTCTGTACCGGAAGGAATTAGATAAGGAGACATATATAGCATAAATGCGAGGTTGCCTCTAGGGGAGAAAGGGAGACTCACACGCTCCTTACAAGAAATAAGCAGCAAAATGAAACAAAGAGACTTCTCTACTCTCTCCTTCCTCGTTCTATGGAATCACAAATGAACGTAAGCGAAAGACATCAAAAAGCAAAGCCTGTTCTCATATGTCAGATACAAAAACACCCCGCCAAAGCAGGGTGTTTCAAAAGCTTTAAGTTAAGCGGTTAATTCAATTAAGAATTAAGCTTGACCTTTAACTTCTTTAAGACCGTTGAAAGGAGCGCGATCACCTAGTGCTTCCTCGATACGGATTAGCTGGTTGTACTTAGCAACACGGTCAGAACGGCTCATAGAACCAGTTTTGATTTGACCTGCTGCTGTACCTACCGCTAGGTCAGCGATAGTTGCATCTTCAGTTTCGCCAGAACGGTGAGAGATTACTGCTGTGTAACCTGCGTCTTTAGCCATCTTGATTGCAGCTAGAGTCTCAGTTAGAGAACCGATTTGGTTGAACTTGATAAGGATAGAGTTAGCTACGCCTTTCTCGATACCTTCAGCAAGGATCTTAGTGTTAGTAACGAATAGATCGTCACCTACTAGTTGAAGCTTGTCACCTAGTAGTTCTGTTTGGTGCTTGAAGCCATCCCAGTCAGACTCGTCTAGACCGTCTTCGATAGAAACGATTGGGAATTGGTTAGCTAGCTCAGCTAGGTAGTGGTTGAACTCTTCAGAAGTGAAAGTTTTACCTTCGCCTTTCATGTTGTAGATGCCAGCTTCTTTGTCGAAGAACTCAGATGCAGCACAGTCCATAGCTAGAGTAACGTCTTTACCTAGTTCGTAACCAGCAGCTGCAACAGCTTCTGCGATAACTTCTAGAGCTTCAGCGTTAGATTTAAGGTTAGGAGCGAAACCACCTTCATCACCAACTGCAGTGCTGTAGCCTTTAGACTTAAGAACTTTAGCTAGGTTGTGGAATACTTCTGCACCGATACGTAGACCTTCTTTAAGAGTCTTAGCGCCAACTGGTTGGATCATGAACTCTTGGATGTCAACGTTGTTGTCTGCGTGCTCACCACCGTTGATGATGTTCATCATTGGTAGAGGCATAGAGAACTGACCTGCAGTGCCGTTTAGCTCAGCGATGTGCTCGTATAGAGGCATGCCTTTCGCAGCAGCAGCAGCTTTAGCGTTTGCTAGAGAAACAGCTAGGATAGCGTTAGCACCGAATTTAGATTTGTTTTCAGTGCCGTCTAGTTCGATCATTACTGCGTCGATTGCAGCTTGGTCTTTAGCGTCTTTGCCAACTAGAGCTTCAGCGATTGGGCCGTTTACAGCTTCAACTGCTTTAAGAACACCTTTACCTAGGAAACGTGCTTTGTCACCGTCACGTAGCTCAAGAGCTTCGCGAGAACCAGTAGATGCGCCAGATGGAGCTGCCGCCATACCTACGAAACCGCCTTCTAGGTGTACTTCAGCTTCTACAGTTGGGTTACCACGTGAGTCGATGATTTCACGACCTAGAACTTTAACGATCTTAGACATTAATGTTTCCTCTCGTTTCAAATATAAATGTCAATCTTAAAGGGCAGCAGCACAACCTTCGCCGCCGCCCGTATCCTTTTACTTCTCGAATTCGCCGCGTGCGTTTTGGCCCGCAGCCTTAACAAAACCTGCAAACAATGGATGTCCATCGCGAGGAGTCGAGGTGAATTCTGGGTGGAACTGAGCCGCTACAAACCATGGGTGAGCTGGGTTCTCAATCATTTCCACTAACTTCTTGTCCGCAGATAGACCTGATACTTTTAGGCCTGCTTTTTCGATTTGCGGACGAAGCACGTTATTCACTTCGTAACGGTGACGGTGACGTTCATGGATCGTCGCGCTACCGTACAGTTCACGAGCTTTAGTCCCTTTCTCTAGGTGACACAGCTGTGAACCAAGACGCATCGTACCGCCTAGGTCAGACTTTTCAGTACGCTCTTCTACGCTACCTGATTCGTCTACCCACTCTGTGATCAAACCTACCACAGGGTACTTAGTCTCTTTGTCAAATTCTGTTGAATGTGCACCTTCCATACCCGCAACGTTACGCGCGTATTCGATTAGTGCAACTTGCATACCCAAACAAATACCCAGGTAAGGCACGTTATTTTCACGTGCATATTGAGCCGCACGGATCTTGCCTTCAATACCACGATCGCCGAAGCCACCTGGTACTAGGATTGCGTCCAAACCTTCTAGAAGTTCAACGCCTTTTGTTTCGATATCTTGTGAGTCTACATACTTAATTGTGACGCTTAGGCGGTTTTTCAAGCCAGCGTGTTTAAGCGCTTCGTTCACAGATTTGTATGCATCTGGTAATTCAATGTATTTACCAACCATACCGATGGTTACTTCACCAGTAGGATTTGCTTCTTCGTAGATAACCTGTTCCCATTCAGAAAGGTCTGCTTCCGGAGCAGTAATACCAAAGCGAGCACACACAAGGTCATCTAGACCTTGAGATTTAATCAACTGAGGGATCTTGTAGATAGAGTCTACATCCTTCATTGAAATTACTGCTTTTTCTGGAACATTACAGAACAGTGCGATTTTTTTACGCTCATTCGCAGGAATAACGCGATCGCTACGGCAAACTAGGATATCTGGCTGAATACCGATAGATAGAAGTTCTTTTACAGAGTGTTGCGTCGGCTTAGTTTTCACTTCGCCCGCTGCCGCTAGGTAAGGAACAAGTGTTAGGTGCATGAACATTGCGCGCTCACGGCCTAGCTCAACAGCTAGCTGACGAATCGCTTCCATAAATGGTAGTGATTCGATATCACCAACAGTACCGCCAACTTCAACGATAGCCACATCATGGCCTTCAGAACCTGCAATAACGCGATCTTTGATTGCGTTAGTGATATGAGGGATAACTTGAATAGTTGCGCCTAGGTAGTCACCACGACGTTCTTTACGAAGTACGTCGGCATAAACACGACCTGCAGTGAAGTTGTTACGCTTGGTCATCTTGGTACGGATAAAACGCTCGTAGTGACCAAGGTCAAGGTCAGTCTCTGCGCCATCTTCTGTAACGAACACTTCACCGTGCTGAGTAGGGCTCATTGTGCCCGGGTCAACGTTGATGTAAGGGTCAAGCTTCATCATAGTCACTTTAAGACCACGAGCTTCTAGAATAGCCGCAAGAGATGCTGCTGCAATACCTTTACCTAGAGAGGATACAACCCCGCCAGTAACAAAAATGTAATTTGTCGTCATGTTTAACCTGAAATTGGTTGAATGAGGGAAATGGAGTGCTTCTGGACGGGAGATAAATATACCAGAAGCTCCTTACCGCCACAACGTGAAATCTATCACACCGTAATTTTTTATTTTTTGCTTCAAATCAAAGTGAGCAAAGACAAACCAAAGTCCGTTTTCGTGTAACCAAACAAGCTGACCTTATATTATGTATTCTGCCAGTTTACCTCTGCCTCGATTCTTCTTGTTTTACTTCATCCCAAAAATGGTCAAGTTCTGATAAAGAACAATCTGTAAGTACTTTGCCTGACTGCTGGACCTTGCCTTCAACTTGTTTAAAACGTCGCGCAAACTTTACGTTTGCTTTTCCTAGCGCGACTTCTGGGTTTTTATCAAGGTGGCGAGCCAAATTGACAGTCGCAAATAGCAAATCACCGAGCTCCAACTCAACTTTCTCTTCATCGGGCTGAACTTGCAGTGCCTCTTCCATGACTTCGTCAATTTCTTCTCGTACTTTATCGACAACCGGGCCAAGTGAATCCCAATCAAACCCAAATTTTGCACATTTTTTCTGAATTTTTGTAGCACGAGAAAGTGCAGGTAAAGAGTTTGGTATTGAGTCTAGGATACTTTCTTCCGCTTTGCCTACTAGGGCTTTTTCTTTTGCTTTTTCCGCTTCCCAGTTCGCGTTAATTTCCTCGTCAGATTCAAACTCAACATCTGAAAAAACGTGCGGGTGGCGACGAGTCAGTTTTTCGTTCACGGTTTCGACGACATCCGAAAAGTCAAACAGCTCTTGCTCTTTCGCTAGTTGACTGTAAAAAATCACCTGAAACAACAAATCCCCTAGCTCTTCTTTTAGATTGGGCCAATCTCGATTTTGAATCGCGTCCACCACTTCGTAGGTTTCTTCTATAGTATGCGGAACGATGGTGTCAAAGGTTTGTTTTAAGTCCCAAGGGCAACCATTTTCTGGGTCACGCAGCTTCGCCATGATTTGTTCTAACTGTTCAATTGGATGACTCATTTTTTGTTCCTTTAAACCTTTCTATTAAAGAAAAAGGTGAGCAGCCAAAACCACTCACCTTCTACATTATATTTTCTCAGCAGCTTTCACTAAGTAATTGTTACTTTGACAAGGCAACAAATTTTCGCGACTCCTGAGCATAGCTCGTCTATGTGATGCCCCTGAGCCGGCGCGTCGGAATAAGTGCAGCTAACGCAGATAAAAAGCCAAATATGACGCAAGTGTAACTCTGTAAATAGTTGAAGTTGTAGCTAGGCGACAAACAAACGAGACTCCATCACATGGTTCACCATGTGATGGAGCGAGTGCGTGCAGTCAACAACGCTACAACGATAACTATGACGAGAGTTTTAGCCGAGGCGTTTCACCGTCATGACATCCTTGATCTGTTCCACACGTTTCGAAACCCGCGAAAGCACCTCAATATTGGTGACTTCTAGGTCAAAGTCCATGATGGCAAGTTGACGTCTGTAGTCGACTCGGTTCTTCATACTGGTCACTTTGATCTTTTCGTTGGCGAACAGTGTCGTAATGTCTTTGAGTAGACCACCTCGCTCCATCGCTTCAACACGCACGGTGAGGATGTATGACCCCACAAAGCCGCTGCCCCAGACAGTATCAATGATACGCTCTGGCGCATGATGGCGCAGTTCTTCTAACTGTTCACAGTCACTACGGTGTACTGAAATGCCGCGACCTTGCGTGATGTAACCACAGATATCATCACCTGGAATCGGCTGACAGCAACGCGCTAGGTGCGTCATTAGATTATCGACACCTTCTACAACGACGGCGTCTTTTTTCGGTCGGCTTTGCGCTGGTGATTTGTGCTCTGCTTCTTGCAGTTTTTCCAGTGCTTGCTGGTCTTCTTCCTCTGCCGTTGGCTTGTTAACTAACGCGTTGATATGGTTAATGATTTGGTTGATGCGCAAATCACCGCTACCTACCCCAACATACAATTCATCTGGTGTTTTGACGTTAAACCGCTTGAGGGCGTAATGCTCTGCATCTTTTAACGTTGCGCCAATTTTGGCTAACTCATGCTCAAGGATTTCACGACCTGCTTCAAGGTTCTTCTCACGGCTTTGTTTTCGGAACCAGGCGTTAATTTTGGCACGCGCACGACCAGAATGAACGAAGCCTAATGATGGGTTTAACCAGTCACGTGATGGGTTAGGTTCTTTCTGAGTGATAATCTCGACTTGGTCACCCATATGTAATTTATGCGTGAACGGCACAATACGACCTCCGACTTTGGCACCGATACAACGGTGTCCCACTTCGGAGTGAATGTGATAGGCAAAATCTAGCGGCGTTGCCCCCATTGGCAAATCGACAACATCACCACGTGGTGTAAAGGCATAAACACGGTCATCAAAGACTTGGCTACGCAGCTCATCGAGCATTTCGCCAGAGTCAGACATTTCTTCTTGCCAATCCAGTAGCTTACGCAGCCACGTGATCTTCTCATCATAACCGCTTCGGCTGCTTGCCCCTTCTTTATATTTCCAGTGCGCGGCAACACCCAGCTCCGACTCTTCATGCATTTGCTTGGTACGAATCTGGATCTCGATGGTTTTGCCTTCTGGCCCTAGAATTACGGTGTGGATCGATTGATAACCGTTTGGTTTAGGGTTAGCAACGTAGTCATCAAACTCGCTCGGTAGGTGCTTGTATTTGGTGTGAACTACACCCAAAGCCGCGTAACAGTCTTGCAGTTTGTCTGCGATGATACGTACTGCTCGAACATCAAACAGCTCATCAAAGGCCAAACTCTTCTTCTGCATTTTTCGCCAAATGCTGTAGATGTGCTTAGGTCGACCACTCACTTCGGCATTGATGCCCGACACTTCCATTTCGTGCGTGAGGTCTTCAACAAAGTCTTTGATGTACTGTTCACGAACGATGCGTCGCTCAGAAAGCTGCTTGGCAATTTGTTTGTAAGTTTCCGGCTGTTGGTAGCGGAAAGCGTAATCTTCAATTTCCCATTTCAGCTGACCGATGCCTAATCGGTTTGCTAGCGGCGCATAGATGTTGGCACACTCTTTTGCCGCCGCACGTCGAACTTCATCAGGCGCTTTTTTAACTTCAATAAGGTTACAAATTCGCTCCGCAAGCTTGATAACCACGCAGCGGAAGTCATCCACCATGGCAAGCAGCATGCGGCGTACGTTATCTACCTGAGATGACGCTGCACTGCCTTCCATGTTGACGTTGAGTTGGCCAATAGCAGCCATTTCTTCAACGCCGTCGATTAATTTTATGATTTCTTTGCTGTATTTCTCTTCCAGAATTTCTCTGTTAAAAGCACCACTTGAAACCAAAGGAAACAGTTGAGCAGCCACTAAAGTGGCTTGATCCATAGACAAGGTGATCAAAATTTCGATCATTTCTCGTCCACGCCACAACAACAGCTCCGCTTGCTCGTTATCAGCCAATACCGTCTGGCAATCTCGATATACTTCGATTAAGCGTGAGGCTGTGTTTTTCTCTTGTCCTAGGCTAGCCACCCAGTTTTCGAGTTCAAACTGTTCATCTTGGTTTAAATGCGCGCTTCTTACCGCAACCATCTCATCATCCTAATTATTATATTCGTGTGGTTTGACTAACACCGTCCAGGTTAGTTCTTTTTACCGCGCGTACACGCTGGCTTTATGACCACCCACCACAAATAAGGGGTCAAAGTCCTAAAGTTAGGACTTTTCAAACAATGCCATCGATTCTAGATGACTGGTATGAGGGAACATATCCAGCATACCTAATTTCGTTAATTTATAGCCTTGCTCTATCAAGCTTTGACTATCCCTAGCAAGGGTAGCAGGATTACAAGAAACATAAACTACACGCTGTGCGCCAAGCTCAGAAACTTGATCGATGATCCCACTCGCTCCCGCGCGTGCCGGGTCTAATAATACTTTATCAAACCGCTCTGCGGCCCAGGCTTGGCCTTCAAAATCTTGCTCAAGGTTAGCGTGATAAAATTGCGCGTTATTGATTTGGTTCAAAGATGCATTGTTTGTGGCTTTTTCTACCATCTCTGCAACACCCTCTACTCCAACCACGTACTTAGCTAATTTCGCAACTGGTAAACTAAAGTTGCCTAAACCACAGAACAAATCTAACACTCGGTCACTCTTTTGTGGGTCTAACCACTCAACCGCTTGTTTGACCATTTGTTGGTTTACACCTTGGTTTACTTGAATAAAGTTATTTGGTGCAAAAGGGATTTTCACTCCAACTTCTTGATAAAAAGGCATATCGCCTTCGATAAGGTCTAATTGTTCTGTCGATGGCATTAAGTACAACGATGCGCCATGACGTTTTGCCAACTCCGTTAGAGATTGAGTTTCACTCGTTGTCAGAGCGCTCAAGTGGCGCAGCGTAATACACGGCCCATTATCACCAAGTACCAGCTCTACATGACCTAATTGTTCCGGCTTTTTGAACGCTTTTAGGGCTGAGTAAATCTCTGGCAGCAAAACATTCAGTTCCGGTGCCAGCACTGGGCAATCGGTCACTTGCGCAATTTGCTTACTCTGCTTTTTACGGAAACCAAAATGTAGCTGACGTGTTTTTTTATCAACAAACAAGCTCACTCTCGCACGGCGACGGTAGGCCTGCGAATATCCCAATAACGGGGCATCTAGTTCAATGTCACTGCCTGAAAATTTTCGCATTAGCTGACGCAACGTTTGCTGTTTGTACGTCAATTGTTGGTCATAATCTAGATGCTGCAAATCACAGCCACCGCACTCATGATAATGTGGGCAAAATGGCTCCACACGAGCTTCACTCGGCTTAAGGATTTTAATCAACTTACCGCGAGCGTATTTGCTCTTTTCTTCCACCAATTGAGTGACCACCTCCTCACCCGGCAGTGCTCCATCAATAAACAATGGCTTCTTTTTGAGGTAAGCAATGCCTGCGCCGTGGTGATCTAAACGCTCTACTTGCACTGCTTGGTGCCGAGTATTGAGTTGGGTTTTCTTTTTCGGTTGAAAGATGCGTGCCATGCTCTATGCCTGATTTATGTGTAATTGCTCTTCGGCTTCACTATTCTTGATTGCAGCCGTTGTGTGATTCGAGTGACTTGATTATGCTTACCGTTTATTCGGTGACGTCACTTCTTTGCTCAAGGCTTTATCGTGCGCTTGAGAAATAATGCGTTATTTTCCCATATCCAGACTCCGATGTAATTAGATAACATGACCAGATATGGCTTACGAGCACGTGTAATTACACTAACTCTCGCTCCCACTCTCATTATTGGTTTATTACTGAGCGGCTTTTTCTCATTTAACCGCTACCAAGACCTTGAGAAACAAGTTATCACCACTGGTAACAGCATTATTGAGCCGCTGGCGATTGCCAGTGAAACTCATCTACTATCAGAAAGCCGAGAGGCGGTACGTCGCTTGATAAGCTACGCGCACCGCAAAAACTCCAAACTGGTTCGTAGTATCGCGGTATTTGATGAACATCATGAGCTCTTTGTGACCTCTAACTTTCATCCTAATTTTGAAGCCTTGATGTTTCCCAAAGATAAACCGATCCCGCAACTGGGTAATTCGGAAATCTACGAAAACTCACTGATATTGCGTGTCCCCATTTTGTCAGAAGGTCACTACTTAGCGGAGTTGTCGAACGAAAGCCAAGGCACAAAAGCGATTGGTTACATCGCCGTCGAGTTAGATCTCTCCTCCTTGAGGCTGCAACAGTATCAAGAAGTCTTCTCTGCTTTTTTAGTTCTGGTTCTCGGTCTTGGCTTAGCAAGTGTGTTTGCTTCACGTCTAATGCACGATGTGACCCAACCTATCACCCACATGAAGAATGTCGTTGACCGCATTCGCCGTGGTCATCTGGATGTGCGTATCGAAGGCAAAATGCACGGTGAGTTAGACCAGCTAAAAAATGGCATCAACGCCATGGCGGTATCGTTATCAGAATATCACGTGGAGATGCAGCACAGTATAGACCAAGCCACGTCCGACTTACGTGAAACGCTTGAGCAGCTAGAAATTCAGAACGTTGAGTTGGATATCGCGAAGAAACGCGCGCAAGAAGCGGCCAGGGTTAAGTCAGAGTTCTTGGCGAACATGTCGCACGAGCTGCGTACTCCGCTCAATGGGGTGATTGGCTTTACTCGTCAAATGCTTAAAACGCAGCTTTCTAACAGCCAAACGGATTACCTACAGACGATTGAGAAATCGGCGAACAACCTGCTGAATATCATCAATGACATTCTCGACTTCTCGAAACTTGAAGCGGGTAAGCTGGCACTCGAAAACATTCCTTTTGATTTCCGAGAAAGTTTAGAAGAGGTAATTAACCTACAAGCCACAAGTGCACATGAGAAAGGGTTAGAAATCACCCTAAAAGTGGACCCTAAAATTCCACCAGGTTTAGTTGGGGATCCACTACGTATCCAGCAAATTTTGACGAACTTAGTCGGTAACTCAATCAAGTTTACCGAGCGAGGCAACATTGATGTTAGCGTAGAAATGCGCTCTCAATCAGGAGACTCCGTCGAACTGCAATTCATGGTGCGTGATACCGGTATTGGTATCTCTGAGCGTCAGCAAGCGCAGTTGTTCCAAGCCTTTAGCCAAGCAGATGCAAGTATTTCACGTCGTTACGGCGGTACTGGTCTTGGTCTGGTTATCACTCAGAAACTGGTGAGCCAGATGGGCGGCGAAATCAGTTTAACCAGCCGTCTACACCAAGGTTCAACCTTCTGGTTTACGGTGCGCTTGCACTCAACTGAGATGCCAATGAGCGAACTGATTGAAGTGGAACTTCTGACTGGGAAGCAGTTACTGCTGATTGAACCAAACATGCAAGCCGCATCCGTAACCCAACAGATTCTAAGTCAGGAGGGTATTTTAGTAACCTACCGCTCTTCGCTACCAAACAACGAAGAACAATATGATTATGTACTGTTGAATTTAGCGGCCAACCAGACTCACGATGCGGAAGTTATTACACCTTGGATAGAACAAGCGAAACGCATGGCTCCGAGTGTTCTCCTAGGGACACCGAGTACCGAATTGGCGCTTGCGGACCAAATAATGACAGAGCATCACGTCCAGTGCCTGACGAAACCATTGTCTCGCCGTAAGTTGCTACAAAGCCTGATTAGCGAACATGTAGAATCGCCACCGGTATTAAGCGCTCCAATTACGCCAAGCGAAGGGGACCGTTTACCTCTCACTGTACTAGCAGTGGATGACAACCCTGCAAACTTGAAGCTGATCTCTGCACTGCTCCGCGAACGAGTAGAAACCGTCACCGCCTGTAGCAATGGCCAGCAAGCGGTGAACCTGGCGACAGAGAAAAAGTACGATTTAATCTTCATGGATATTCAAATGCCACAAATGGATGGGGTGACCGCTTGTAAGCACATTAAAGAGTTGGAGCTAAATAAAGACACGCCAGTGATTGCGGTAACGGCACATGCCATGGCAGGGGAACGAGACCGCTTGCTCTCGGCAGGAATGGATGACTACTTGACCAAACCTATTGAAGAGCATGTGCTACAACAGGTTTTGGTTCACTGGAACCCAAATGCTTGTACAGAGAGCATTGGCAAAGTCGCCCCTTCATACGTTGATGAACCTGAAGGAAGCGCACCACAATCCGTTTCTTCGCCTCAGCAGGATGTGATTATTGATTGGCAAGCAGCCTTGAAACAGAGCGCGAATAAAGAGGATCTCGCTAAAGACATGCTACGCATGTTGATTGAGTTCATCCCTGAAGTAGAAGCAGTCGTTGACCAAGCTCTGGAGCAAGAAGATATCTCTCGTGATGACCTAATTCATGTCATACATAAGCTGCACGGCAGTAGTTCATATTGTGGCGTTCCAAGACTGAAGTCACTCTGTGCGACGCTTGAGCAAGCACTGCGCTCAGGGATCAGTCTTGAGGAGGTTGAGCCTGAAATGTTCGAGCTGCAAGATGAAATGATTAAAGTAACAACAACCGCAAAGTTATACCTTGAACAGTGATCTATTGAAGAGAAACAAAAGCCAGAGCAAATGCTCTGGCTTTTTAGTATTTTGTTTAAGACTTACAAGCTAGGATTCAAAAATGACCGTCGCCACAGCGTAATGACGCTCATCGGAAATGGACAGGTGAATGTGGTTAACACCCATCGCATCCGCTATTTGCTTGGCTGTGCCCGTCAATGCGAGTACTGGTTTTCCAAGCTCATCGTTCGAGATGGAAAAGTCGTGAAACGTGACCCCTTTTGCGATCCCTGTCCCCAATGCTTTTGAGGCAGCTTCTTTAACAGCAAAGCGCTTAGCAAGATAACGACCTTGCAGCTTAAGCTGTGAGAATTTGGCCATTTCTTCTTCTGAAAGAATCCGCTGAGCAAAAGGTTCACCACTACGAGCTAACGCTTTTTCAATACGCTCAATTTCTGCAATGTCGGTCCCTAACCCTATAATCGCCATCTAGATAGCCCTATGACTGGCGAGCCTCAATCATCAATGCTTTCATGTCAGCAACCGCTTTATTTAAACCATCAAATACCGCGCGACCAATGATTGAGTGACCAATGTTGAGTTCGTAAATTTCTGGTAATGCAGCAATTGGTGCGACATTGTGATAAGTCAGGCCATGCCCGGCATTAACAATAATACCTAGATCATGTGCATAACTAGCACCAGCGGCAATCTTCTTCAGTTCAGCTTGTTGCTCGTCTTCTGTCGTCGCATCTGCATAATGGCCAGTATGTAGCTCAATAAACGGAGCGCCACACTTTTTCGCAGCTTCAATCTGTTGACGGTCAGCATCAATAAAGAGCGAAACTTTGATGCCTGCATCTGTCAGCTTTTTCGTCGCAGCTTTAATTTTTTCAAGCTGCCCTACTACATCTAAGCCACCTTCCGTCGTCAGTTCTTCACGCTTTTCAGGCACTAAACACACAAACTCTGGTTTAGTTTGCAGCGCAATCTCAACCATTTCGTCCGTCACTGCCATCTCTAGATTCATACGCGTTTGAATGGTTTCACGCAGAATACGTACATCACGATCCAAAATATGGCGACGGTCTTCACGTAAGTGGATAGTGATACCGTCCGCGCCTGCACGCTCAGCAATTTCAGCAGCGTGAACAGGATCTGGGTATTTTGTACCACGTGCATTACGTAGAGTGGCAATATGGTCGATATTGACGCCTAAATAAATTGAGCTCATTTTCCGTTACTCCGTGCTCTGGGGGTCTGAATGAAAAATTCACGACTTTTTAAAGGTTTGCCGCCAAGATACGGCTTTAAGGCTATACGTGTAAAGCGTTTTGCCGCTTTTAGCTGCTCTTTAGTGACGAACCGCCGCTCACTGATAGCAATCAGTTCATTCCCTAAAAACGTGAGGTTATCGCGCCTAACAGAAGCAATAAACCCTTTCTGTTCCCGGTAACGATAGGTCATTTCTGGGTCGACGGGCTCGCCGGTACCTGCACAATGCAAAAAATCCACGCCATACCCCATCGAAGACAGCAAGGCTAACTCAAAACGACGCAGTGCAGGCTCAGGGTTCTCGTTGTGCGCCAACTCGGTTAACGCATGCAAATAATCATGAAATAGTGCTGGCATCGGCACTTCAGCCATCAAAATACGGCCAATCAGTTCATTGACGTACATGGCTGAGTAGAGATTAATGCCCGTTAACGGCAAACCTAGACTTATCGGCTCGGCTTGACGCAAAGTTTTCATTGAGCCTTTCCCCGACCATTTAAGTAATAGCGGGGTAAAAGGTTGCAATGCGCCTTTTAAGTTCGAACGCTTACTGCGCGCGCCTTTGGCCATTAAAGTCATTCGGCCATATTCCTCACTAAATACATCAAGGATTAAGCTCGATTCACTGTAAGGGCGTCGGTGCAATACAAAACAGCGCTGTAAACCTTCGGAAGACAGATTACTCATCTAAGTCATTGTGCCTAAAAAGTGTGAAATAAAAAATAAGGAGCCGAGCGGCTCCTTATTTTAATCGATACTGATTTTTCATCGATGTTGGAGCGAAGCACCTTCGCAGCCAAGATTATAAATCGTCTATATAACCCAACGATCGCAACGCTCGTTCGTCGTCTGCCCAGCCAGATTTCACTTTTACCCAAGTTTCTAGGTAAACCTTACGACCGAACAATTCTTCCATATCTAAACGCGCTTCGCGACCAATGGTTTTAATCTTCTCGCCGCCTTTGCCAATCACCATTTTCTTCTGGCCATTACGCTCAACAAGAATCAAGGCATTGATGTGGAAACCGTCGGTTTCTGGGTTGTAATCAAAACGTTCAATCTCAACCGTTACTGAGTATGGCAGCTCTTCACCAGTAAAGCGCATCAGCTTTTCACGCACAATCTCAGACGCCATAAAACGCTGAGAACGGTCAGTCACGTATTCTTCTGGGAAGTGATGCGTTGCTTTAGGTAAGTGATTACGCACGTGCTTACGCAGTACGTCAATGTTCTTACCTTGCTTGGCAGAGATTGGCACAACATCCACGAAGTCCATCTTCTTAGACATCTCCGCCATGTGTAGCATCACGTCGTTACGATCTTGTACGTTGTCGACTTTGTTTACACAAAGCACAACTGGGAAGTTCGATTTTTGAAGTTTGGTCAGCACCATCTCATCATCTTTAGTCCAATGCGTACCATCGACTAAGAAGAACACAAGGTTTACATCACTCAATGACGAGTTAGCTGCACGGTTCATCAAACGGTTGATCGCACGCTTTTCTTCAATGTGAAGTCCAGGCGTGTCGACGTAAATCGCTTGGTAATCGCCGTCCGTATCCACACCCATAATACGGTGGCGTGTCGTTTGCGGCTTACGAGAGGTGATCGAAATCTTCTGACCCAAAATCTTGTTCAAAAGTGTCGACTTACCTACGTTTGGACGACCAACAATAGCAATAAAGCCACAGTGTTGGTTTTCTGGCGAGCTTGGCTCACCCTGTGATGCGAAAAACGCATCGATATCGAATTCGTTATCAGCCATTTGTTAATTGCTCAAGTGCTGTTTCAGCAGCCGCTTGTTCTGCCTTGCGGCGGCTGGTGCCTTTACCGATTACAGGCTTATCCACACCTGCTACTTCACACTCAACCGTGAACTCTTGGTTGTGCGCTTCACCTTTAATATTAGTCACTGTGTAGACAGGCAGCGGTTTTCTTCTGCCTTGTAGGAACTCTTGTAGGCGAGTTTTCGGATCTTTCTGTGAAACGCCTGGTTTAATGGCTTCAAGGCGTGACTGATACCAACTCAGTACAATGCCTCGCACAACTTCAAGATCACTGTCTAGGTAAATTGCGCCAATAATGGCTTCAACCGCATCGGCTAAAATAGAGTCTCGGCGAAAACCGCCACTCTTCAATTCACCTGGACCTAATTTTAAATAATCTCCTAGATCGAATTCACGACCCAGTTCCGCCAATGTATGTCCGCGAACCAAAGTAGCACGCATGCGGCTCATGTCACCTTCGTTCACTTTTGGGAAACGATGGTACAGATCATCGGCGATGACAAAACTTAAAATTGAATCGCCCAGAAACTCAAGACGTTCATTGTGCTTACTGTTGGCGCTGCGGTGCGTCAGCGCCAAATTGATAAGCCCGGCATCTTGAAACTGGTAGCCGAGCTTTCTCTCTAGTTTATCAATTGGAGAATTCATACTCTCTCGATATTTGAATGGTTAGTGAATGCCACCGATGCGGTTAAAACGCACACCAGTTGGAATCCATGAAGGTAGAACACTATCTGCGCCACGATCAAACTCGAAGCTGATCCAGATCGCGACAGCTTTACCGACTAAGTTTGCTTCTGGAACAAAGCCCCAGTAACGGCTGTCAGCACTGTTGTCACGGTTATCACCCATCACAAAATACTGACCTTGTGGTACAACCCACTCTGTCGTTCCGCTGCGTGGGAAATATTGCTCCACGCGGTTACGCACAAGAGGGTTAACCAAAATATTGTGCTCAACGTTACCCAATTTTTCATCCAGTTGGATCATTGGAATACCGTTCGAGCTAAACTGACTTTCTTCAACATTGCTCAGTTTAACTGGCTTACATGCCGATTCGCCTAGGCTTTGCACGCAAAGCTGCTTATCACTTGAATAACGCACGATATCACCAGGTAAACCAACTACACGCTTAATGTAGTCCACACTTGGTTGTGGTGGGTATTTGAATACCACGATATCACCACGCTCAGGCTTACCAGTTTCCACTAGCTGAGTACGCCATACTGGGTCTTTTAGACCGTACGCGTACTTCTCAACTAAAATGAAATCGCCAACTAGCAAGGTAGGCATCATTGAGCCTGATGGGATTTGAAATGGTTCGTAGATAAAAGAACGTAATACTAAAACGAACGCGATCACAGGAAAAATAGAGACGCTATTTTCAACCCACCAAGGCTGACGCTCTACTTTTTGCAAGGTCACTGCATCCAAACCATTAGACGTCTGAGCTTGAATCTCAGCCAGTTTTTCCTGACGCTTTTTCGCGAAAACCAGCTTTTCCAATAGCCAAACCACGCCAGTTACCAAAGTCGCAATAACCAACATCAGTGAGAATGTATTCGCCATTAAATTCCCTTATCTAAAAATACGAAAGTGAAAGAGCCGAAACCCTTTCACTTATTTTAATATCTAACGTCTTAAGACCGACAAGTGTGAGACAAAGTTCAACTTTAGTCTTTACCTACGTGAAGGATGGCTAGGAACGCTTCTTGAGGCAGCTCAACGTTACCGATCTGCTTCATGCGTTTCTTACCTTCTTTCTGTTTCTTCAGAAGTTTCTTCTTACGACTTACGTCACCGCCGTAACATTTCGCAATAACGTTCTTACGCAACTGTTTTACCGTTGAACGAGCGATAATGTGGTTACCAATTGCCGCTTGGATTGCGATATCAAACATTTGGCGAGGGATGAATTCTTTCATCTTCTCTACCAACTGACGACCGCGAGTCTGAGACTGATCTTTGTGTGTAATCATCGCCAATGCATCAACAGTATCACCGTTAAGAAGAACGTCTACACGTACCATGTTCGAAGCTTCAAAACGCTGGAAGTTGTAATCCAAAGATGCGTAACCGCGTGATGTTGATTTCAGACGATCGAAGAAATCCAGTACCACTTCAGCCATTGGAATATCGTAAGTCACAGCGACTTGGTTACCGTGGTAAACCATATCAACTTGACTGCCTCGCTTTTCAACACACAGGGTGATTACGTTACCGAGGTACTCTGAAGGCACAAGGATATTACAACGTGCAATCGGTTCACGAATTTCTTCAATATCATTGATCGCTGGTAGTTTTGCTGGGCTATCAACATACAGCAGATCGCCATCCGTCTTCTCAACTTCGTAAACTACCGTTGGTGCTGTGGTAATAAGATCCAAGTCGTATTCACGCTCTAGACGCTCTTGGATGATTTCCATGTGCAACATGCCAAGGAAACCACAACGGAAACCAAAGCCAAGTGCCGCAGAGTTTTCTGGCTCGTAGAATAGCGATGCGTCGTTAAGGCTTAGTTTGCCTAGTGCGTCACGGAAGTTCTCGTAATCGTCAGAAGATACAGGGAACAGACCTGCGTAAACCTGAGGTTTAACTTTCTTAAAGCCTGGTAGCGGTTTATCACAACCATTCTTCGCTAGAGTCAGCGTATCACCAACAGGGGCACCAAGAATGTCTTTGATACCACAAACAACCCAACCTACTTCACCAGTACGAAGGGTATCGGTATCTACTTGTTTTGGCGTAAAGATACCAAGGCGGTCTACACCCCAAACTTGGCCCGTACTCATCACTTTGATCTTATCGTTCTTCTTCAGTTCGCCGTTTTTAATACGCACTAGAGAAACAACGCCAAGGTAGTTATCAAACCATGAGTCTATGATCAGCGCTTGTAGTGGCGCATCTGGATCACCTTCCGGTGCTGGAATCGCTGACACAATGTTCTCTAGAACGTCATCAACACCAATGCCTGTCTTCGCAGAACAGCGGGTTGCTTCCATTGCATCGATACCAACGATTTCTTCAATTTCTTCCGCTACACGCTCAGGATCGGCTGCTGGTAGGTCAATCTTGTTCAAGATTGGCACAACCTCTAGATCCATTTCGATCGCGGTGTAACAGTTAGCCAGTGTTTGAGCTTCAACACCTTGACCCGCATCCACAACCAATAGCGCACCCTCACAAGCCGCTAGAGAACGTGATACTTCATATGCAAAGTCAACGTGCCCCGGAGTATCGATGAAGTTCAGCTGATACGTCTCACCGTCTTTAGCGGTGTAGTTTAGCGTCACACTCTGAGATTTGATGGTGATGCCACGCTCACGTTCAAGATCCATAGAATCCAGAACCTGTGCGGCCATTTCACGATCGGTTAACCCGCCACAAACTTGGATTAGACGGTCTGATAGGGTCGACTTACCATGGTCGATGTGGGCGATAATCGAAAAGTTACGAATGTGCTTCATAGATTTAGGGTGACTAACTCTTTACAAATAGGGACAGTAAGAAACGCCATCTACTGACGGCATTTCAATCAAGTTGGCAGATTCTACCGAATTTCGTTAACGGGCGCACGTAATTTAAAGTACATACCCAAATAACCTTTAGTGGAGGGGGACAGCACTTACTGGATTGGCTCTCCAAGTACCCGAACGAGGGTAACTTGGCGCTTGGATTCATCTTCTAACGGACGAGAAACACGTTTTGCGATCCACATTCCACCAGCGGCAAACAATACCGATGCCAATATGATGATGCCTTCCCCGCCGGCTGTCAGCGGCGCTAATAGGAAGTGACCAAACATCGCACCGATAATCAAACCAAACAATGGCAGTAAATAAACCGCCATTGCTGATTTTATTAGGCTTGACTCAGGAAAACCAATCTCGACGACTTGACCTATTTTCACCGATTTATCCGTGCGCAGGTGCCAAGATAAACTCTTGTTACCAATGGCTTTAGTAACAACGCCCGTTCCACAGCTTTTCCGTGAAGAGCAACTACTGCAACTGGTCTGCTGTTCGCAACTTAAATCAATTTCGAATTGCTTGCCGCGACGATGCACGTCTGTCACGGTAGCCAACGCGGTCATCATTGTTATTTACTCTTTGTTACATTAAATGTGACAGATTGGGCGATACGCTGTGCTGTGGTCGGTGGAATGTCTCCTACAACAGAGATTTCATGTTGACCGCTCACAAAACTGTGTAGCGTTCTTCTGCCTTGGCGAACCAACTGCCCTTTTAACGAATGCTCATCTTTGTTTGCTACGTAAACAGAGAAGCTAAACAGACCATCAGAATACAGCTGGCTCTCCACCATTTGATTAGTAACGGCCATTCGATAGCGGTTGAGCTCGTTCGGCTCGAAACCCTCAGGGATCCAACCAACCTGCCAATTACTGGTCCCAATATCGCCTTTTGGCATGGTGAGAACAGCAGGTAATTGAACATCTTGCAGGCCACTCATTAACTCTGCGATTTTTGGGTTTACCGTGTAAGAAATAGTGCGATATTGTTCAAGCATCTCACCATCGCGGTCCACAAGGTCGGCACGTAACGGCAATTTACTCTTCTCATCGATCCATAGTACGTATGAATAGCGCAGACCGTCTTTAGGAACAATACGCAGCACTTGTGTTGCCACACCAGCTTCACGAGCTCTACCCACTTTTACATAGTCGTAATACAAGTTTAGCTCATCGATATTGGTGTTGAGCATAGGCATAGTCGGAGCGACCATTTTACCTGACTCGATGGTGAACGGTTCTAAACCCGTTTCGATGTAACTTACTTCAGTTCCGCGACGAATCACTTCACGCACGGGGCCACTTAAGTAGACAAGGTGAGCATATTGATCGTCACCATGCGTGGCATGACGATACAGCAACGGCTCAATGCTGTTCTTTTTGATAAGGATATAAGAGAGTTCGTAACTTAAATTCTTACTCGCCTCGCTCATTTGATGCAATAAAGCCTCCGCTGGCTTATCACCAGCAAAGGCTTGAGAAGACATCATACTGAACAGAGCGCAAGCGCTGATCAGAAATTTTTTCATTCAATATCCGGATTCAGATTTGCATCTTGTTGAGATGCATCACTGTTAATTCGTAACTGCAATTCGTAGTCTCGCAGCATAGCATGAACACGCTTGCGCTGCTCTTGCATATTTGCCTCGCCTACAGAACGTTCTACAGACTCACGAGTCAAACTCACTGGTTCTGCGCTGCCAGCAAACGGAACCGTCTGCAATACAGGTAATTGATCTGTTTGCGGCGACATTGAATCGCTACCACCGTACTGCTGTACACCTAAAATAACAACAAGCGATACACATGCAGCAACAGCAACTTGACCAAACTGCGTCAACCAACCTGGCAACTGACGTTTTGCTTTTTGCGGTTCTGGTTGCGACTCTTTTGGCGTATCCGCAATTGAGATAACATTTGCACTGTGCGAATCAAACGCACGGTGTGCAGGTTCATCTTCTAACGCTAACGCCACGCTTTCAGCAATATTCCACTCAGGTTTTGCTGGCGCTTCGCCTCGCATCACATCACCAATCAGGTGATAGTTCTGCCAAGCATCACGGCTCTCTTGGTCTTGCTCTAACTCTTGAATTAAAGCCTTATCGACCAATTCTCCATCCATGAGAGCTGAAAGTTTTTCTTTGTCAGCCATTATTTTCACCATAGTTATTACTTGTACTAGCGTTGCAAAAGAGGTCTGATTTTCTTTTCCACCGCCTCACGAGCACGGAAGATACGCGATCGTACCGTTCCTACCGGGCAATCCATCACTTCTGCAATTTCTTCATAACTCAAGCCATCGAGCTCTCGTAATGTCATTGCGGTTTTTAAATCTTCAGGCAAAGCTTCGATTGCACTGAACACCACCCGTTGCAATTCTTTGGACAACGTTAAGTTCTCAGGGTTCGATATTTCTTTAAGTGCACTACCTGTTTCGTAAAATTCAGCATCTTCAGCATCGACATCTGTCGCTGGAGGTCTACGCCCTTGAGCAACAATGTGATTTTTCGCAGTATTCACTGCAATGCGATACAGCCACGTATAAAACGCACTTTCCCCACGAAAGCTAGGGATAGCTCGGTAAGCTTTAATAAACGCTTCTTGTGCTACATCTGGTACATCGCCAGGATTACTAACGTATCTGGAAATAAGATTACATACCTTATTCTGGTACTTTGTTACCAACAGGTTGAATGCTTGCTTATCGCCATTCTGAACTCGCTCAATCAATACTTGATCGGTCAGCTGCTCGTTCATTCGAGCGGATACTCCTATTTGTTATGCCCCTACTCTTCTCAGATATGGGTACTAATTATGCAAAACGTAGTATTGACACCACTGCTTACTTGAGCACTATTGTGACCCTAACGTGAATGAGAAAGTTCCATGGTTTCTCAAGTTTTTTGTCATTGTTTTTTCACAGTGTGATGTCTGTACCCAAATGACCACCGCTGCCTGACTTTAGTCTAAGTTTGACAAGCGAGCATCTTGGAGGGAAATGGGTATAATGAATGATCTCTGTCCCAGATTGTGCTGGGTCGAGCATGGAAAAGCAATGGCATTGACAAACTATTACTTTTCATTTGCATGGCTAATGGCTATCTGAACACCGCGTTACAAATTATAACTTAGGAAGCATGCTCATGCTCTGCATGAAAAAGAAGAGTGGCTCAGTCACCGCAGTAACACGGACGTCGATAGGTCTCCCAACTTAGCCCTTAGCGACAGATGTCGCGATAATGGAATGCACATGGTGTGCAAATAATACACAAGGTAACTTTGTTACCTTAGCTTGGGATTATAAAAGTTATATGAACACAAATCGTGAACATGAGTGTGATGTATTAGTGGTAGGGAGTGGCGCGGCAGGTTTGTCGTTGGCTTTGCGCGTTGCTAACCACTGTAAGGTGATGGTGCTGAGTAAAGGACCACGCAGCGAAGGGGCGACCTACTATGCTCAAGGCGGTATCGCTGCCGTATTTGATGAGTCAGACACCATTGATTCACACGTTGAAGACACGCAAATCGCCGGGGATGGTATTTGCGATGAGGAGACCGTAAGGTTCATTGCTGAGCATTCAAAAGAGTGTGTACAGTGGTTGATTGACGGTGGTGTCCCATTTGATCGTGAAGAAGATGACTCTGACGATGAACCTCGCTACCACTTAACTCGTGAAGGTGGTCATAGCCGTCGTCGTATTCTTCACGCGGCAGATGCGACAGGTATGGCGATGCAAACCTCCCTGCAAGATAACGCTCATAACCATCCAAACATTCATGTTCTCGAACGTCATAATGCTCTGGACTTAATCACCGAAAACAAAATTGGCGGTGATAAAAACAAAGTTATCGGTGCTTATATTTGGAACCGCAGCGAAGAGCATGTCGAAACCGTGCGAGCCAAATTTGTGGTTCTCGCTACAGGTGGGGCTTCAAAGGTTTATCAATACACCTCTAACCCAGATGTGTCGTCTGGTGATGGTATTGCGATTGCTTGGCGTGCAGGGTGTCGTGTAGCGAATATGGAATTTAACCAGTTCCATCCGACGTGTTTATATCACCCAGAAGCACGTAACTTCTTGCTGACTGAAGCGTTGCGTGGCGAAGGTGCTTACCTGCGTCGTCCAGATGGCTCTCGCTTTATGCCGGATTTCGATGAACGTAAAGAGCTTGCTCCGCGTGACGTCGTGGCTCGTGCTATCGACTTCGAAATGAAGCGTTTAGGTGCCGACTGTATGTATCTCGACATCAGTCATAAGCCTGCTGACTTTATTACGAAACACTTCCCAACCATTTATTCACGTTTGATGGACTTGGGCATTGACATGACTAAAGAGCCAATCCCAATCGTACCTGCTGCACACTACACTTGTGGCGGTGTCATGGTGGATAGAAATGGCAGCACCGATCTGAAAAATTTGTATGCGATTGGTGAAGTTAGCTACACCGGGCTGCATGGTGCTAACCGCATGGCATCAAACTCACTTCTCGAATGCGTGGTTTATGCTTGGTCTGCGGCAAAAGATATTCTAAAACATCACACTAACGTTGAGCTACCCTCACAGGTGCCATGTTGGGATGAAAGCAAAGTAACCAATAGTGATGAAGAAGTGATCATTCAGCACAACTGGCACGAGCTTCGTCTGTTTATGTGGGACTACATGGGCATTGTGCGAACTGACAAGCGTTTAGAGCGCGCCTTACGCCGTATCCAACTGTTGCAACAAGAAACACACGAGTACTACAGCAATTTCCGAGTGTCGAACAACTTATTAGAACTGCGTAACCTTTTACAAGTCGCAGAGTTGATGGTTCGTTGTGCGATGCAGCGTAAAGAGAGTCGAGGTTTGCACTACACACTTGATTATCCGAACCAACTGGAAAACAGCGGACCAACGATTTTGGTTCCAGCTAAACAGCTTTAACTTTGCCAAGTAAACTATTAAATCAGCAGGGAGCATTAGCTCCCTGTTTCATTTCCCATTGGCGTAATACCAAAGATAGTTGACGATACTGCTCATCGTCACAGCTATCACGCCAAATCGTAACACTACGGCCAGATTGCAATTGGAATGTTATCTTGAATGGTGATGCCGATGTATCGACTCGCTGTAAATGACCCTTTTCGGACTCAATATCTTCCGAGTATTCGCCATATTCAAGGGCATCAAACCTAACCGAGCCATCGCAGTGCACATACCAATGCCCATGACTTGTAGGTTGAACAAGGCCTTGGCTTGAGAGAGCCTTAACAATCAGTAATAACAAATAAGTCGATAATACGAGCGGAATGCTAGAGAGGATAACAGCCCAAGTCATCAATAAGAAAAGTACAACATTGAGGACTCGGGCAGTCAGAGAGGGAGAAGCAGTAAAATTAACGAACTTTGCTGAGGTTATGGGCGACAATTTTATCAACCATTGCTGCATGACCTAAATTTTCGCTACGGCCATGCCCCATTACCCAAGTAAACAGATCAGGATCATCGCATTCAAGTAAAGAAACAAAGTCACGCTGCTCTTGTTCACTCAGAGTATCAAAGCACTCTTCAAAAAACGGCATAATTACTACGTCAAGCTCAAGCATGCCTCGACGACAAGCCCATTTAATACGCGCTTTTTCTTCCGGAGTGTACATTCACTATTCCTTCATAGATGTCTTGTTGTTAGTGCGGAGTGTAACAAGGGATGTGCTACGTCACTAGTGTGCGGGTCACAATACGATAGTGAAAGCAGACAAATGTTGATTCGTAAATCGCTCCCCTAGTATCTCAAGGTTATTTGGGTATAACATAGCGGAAAAATATCTTCAAAAGGCATTGTAATTATGGAATGGCAAACTCGTTTTTCAGCATTACCTCTCTCAACTCAAGACGCACTTCCAGAGTTATCTATCTCACTGCTGGATAACTTCGGCATGATCACCATGATCGGTGACGATAAAAAATCATACTTACAAGGTCAGGTTACCTGCGATGTTGTTTCTTTAGAACAAGACCAATCAACACTGGGCGCACATTGTGATGCAAAAGGCAAAGTGTGGAGCGTGTTCCGCCTTTTCCATCATCATGATGGCTACGGCATGATCCAACCAAGATCGGCGATTGACGTAGAACTTAATGAAATAAAGAAATACGCCATTTTCTCTAAAGTAACGATTGAAGCTTCTGATGACGTTATCTTAGGCGTTGCTGGCGTTAAAGCCGACGAATTCATTTCAACAATGAGCAAGACAACTGGCAGCGTTCGCCCAGTTGACGGTGGCACAGCCGTGCAAGTTGCACAAGATCGCTGGTTACTGATATTAAGTGCGCCAGAAGCACAGCAAATCGTTGAAACTACCGACGCGGTCTTTACGACAAATGAGCTTTGGAATCGTTTCGATATTGAGGCAGGTTTACCATTTGTCTCTGCATCCGCGCAGAATGCTCACATTCCACAAGCACTCAACGTTCAAGCTTTAGGAGGCATAAGCTTCACAAAGGGCTGCTACACGGGACAAGAAACGGTAGCACGAGCGAAGTATCGCGGTACCAATAAACGTGCGATGTATATCGTAAAAGGTGCGACTTCTGCTCCATTCAGTGACGAACCAATTGAGCTCGAACGCAGCGTAGGTGAAAACTGGCGTTCAGTAGGTGCTTTATTAAATCACTACCAGTTCAGTGACAATCACGCGATTGGCCTGATCGTGCTGCCTAATAATCTCGATGAGGACACTCGTCTTCGTTTGGTTGCGCAACCAGAGTGTGAATGGACAATCGAATCACTGCCTTACAGTCTTGATGATGAGTAATACAATCAATACTCCTTTGATGCAATTTCTCACAGACCAACACATTCCGTTTCGTCTGTTACCGCATCAAAGACCAGCAACGACCATTGAGGATGCCGCGCACCAACGCGGCATTCGCCCCTCTCAAATGGTGAAAGCAATCTTGCTACGAGACATGGGTAATCAATATGCACTCGCCTGTGCGCCAGGTGATCGTAGCGTTGATCCCAAAAAAGTGCGCTCGTTACTGAAATGTCGCCGGATGACTTGTGTTGATCAAGCCGACGTTGAGTCCATCACTGGTTACAAAATTGGTACTGTCACTCCTCTGCTACTAAAACGTCATATGCCAATCGTGTTCGACCCCAGCTTACTAGAAGAACAGGAAGTCACGATCAGCAGTGGCGATCGCATGGCTGGACTGGCGCTTTCTATCCAAGATCTCATCCAATTGTGTCAGCCGACCGTAGCTGAGATCTGTCGTTAATCGTCTAAAAACAATGTAATGACACGTAGTGTTTCTATCACTGCGTGATCTCGCTCATATCTACAAAAATAGACATAAGAATTTTTAATCACATATAAAACATAAATAGTCACATGAATAAAACTCGTATATGCTGAATTTGTTGGTTAAGTTTCAAACAAGCACTTAACCGATATAAAGTGAGTCAGCTAGCTGAGTGACAGCATTCATGCAGTTAGTTATCCACTTTTGTGTAATGCATCTGTGACTATTCGCCCGCTGAAGCGGGCTTTTTTTTACGTGGAACTTTTTCTCTTTCATTTCCTCTAATCGTTAGAACGTAAAGTGTGTTACGCGAAGCACGGCCTTAATAGAAACAACTAGCAAACAACCGTTTTCGTTCTATTCTTAATTCTGTAACAAAACTATTGCTTAATGCGTCACGTAAAAAGGAGTGTATTGGCATAAGGGTTCCTTTAGAGAGGTTATTTTTGGGGTAATCCTCACGCTATTTAAGAGATGACACTGTCAAATTGTCTAAGACAACACAATTCTCTGACGCAACACCCTACATCTGTATTTAATACTATTGCTGTCACAATAATTTTCGCGTCCAGAACGTAGAATACCTAGGCTAGGTTAGATAAAAGGAAAGTAAATATGAGACTGTTTAAGCGCTATACACCAAGTATGATTGCTAAACATATAAGTCGTCTTTTTAAAGGAAGAATTTATATTTACGGGGTCGGTAGATTCGAGTTTGATAACGGTAAGTTAATACTGCCGGAGAAAGCAGAGCAACGCCATTTCCGAGCGGTCAAAGAGATCAATCAAGAAATAATGAAACTCCGATGCGCATATGCTTAGCAAAATGTTGATAAAACAAAGGCTGGATTAACCAGCCTTTTGTGTATTTGAAGTTCACTTTGCACTTACTGACGCGCCAGATCCGGCAAGTGCCCCTTTAAACCAAGCGCGCGCTTCATGATCTCATCTTTCGCTCCCGGCAGTTGCCCCGCTAAACTCAAGCCAATGCCACGAACGAGCTTCTTAGCTGGGTTCTCGCCAGAGAACAAATCTCGAAACCCTTGCATAGTAGCGATCATCTTTGCCGCTTCCGCTTTTCGCCAACGCTCGTAGCTTCTTAGGTTGCGTTTACTGCCGATATCTTGTCCCTGCTTCCAAAGTGCTAACACCTCTTGAGCAAGACTGGCCGCATCTAATAAACCTAAATTCACACCCTGCCCCGCTAATGGGTGAATGGTATGGGCCGCATCACCAACCAGCGCGACTCGCTCGACGACAAAATCTCGCGCATAGCGCATTTTCAAAGGAAACGCAGCACGCTCTCCCACTACTTCACATAGACCAAGTCGAGCATCAAACTCACTCGTTAACGCTTTATTGAAATCATGTTCACTCATTGCCACTAACTGCTCTGCTCGATTTGGCTCCGTGGACCAAACAATAGAGCACATATCTGGTTGCGACATTGGCAAAAATGCCAACGGTCCGTGAGGAGTAAATATCTGGCGCGCAATGCTGTTGTGTGGCATAGCAGTTTTGACATTCGCGACCAAAGCATGATGACCATAGTCCCAATGCGTTAATGGAATATCCATTTGATGGCGAAGCCACGAATTCGCCCCATCGGCTCCGACCACTAATTTAGCGGTCATGGCTTGGCCATTATCGAGCGTCAGCCAGCTTTCTTGCTCACCGACCGCGAGAGTCGCGCAACGTGCAGGCATAAACATAGTGACGTTATCGAGCTTTTGGACTTGTTCAAGTAGCGCAAGTTGAATCACACGATTCTCAACAATATGCCCTAAATCAGGTTGTGCCATGCTTTGTGCATTGAACTCAATACTAGCAAAGCTATCTTGCTCCCACACTTCCATACCGTAGTATGGTGAAGCTCGGCGTTGCTCTATCCCCTGCCAAGCGCCAAGCTTACGCAAGATCGTTTCACTAGAACGGCTCAACGCAGACACACGCACATCAGGTAACTCTTTCAACGACTCATCTGGCACCTTACCTTCTATTACGGCGACACGCAGGTCACTGTCCTTGAACGCGGCAGCAAGTGCCAACCCAACCATCCCTCCGCCGATGATGGCGATATCTACACTTTGCATCATTGCTTTTTATTACCTAATTCAGTGCGGCCGTTCATCGTTTTACCAAACCAAGCGTATGGCGCAGTAGCGGCTGCTTAAAAATAGAAAGGTTATCCATCGCTGCTAAGGCCGTATTTCGCCCAATTCGCATCGCGGGTAAATCATTTGAAAAAACATGCACTAAGGCACTGGTTAGCCAAATAGTTTCGCTTCGATCTGCTTCTCTACGTTGACTAAAGCGCATCAGGCCTTGATAAAGACCCACATCCTCACTTTGCTGTACAATTTCTTCTGCTAGTGAGACTACATCGCGAATACCGAGATTAAAGCCTTGTCCAGCTATCGGGTGCAGCGTTTGTGCCGCATTTCCAACAATCGCAAAGCGATGTGAAATATTTTGCTTTCGATGACGAAGAAGTAATGGGTAACTTGCACGACGCCCCACTTTTTTCATCGCGCCTAAACGCCAACCAAAATCGTTCTGTAAATGCTGGAGAAATGCTTGATCAGATAACTCAAGAACGGCTTGGGCTTCTTCAGGGTGCAAACACCAAACTAAGGACATTCGATTGTCACTCATTGGCAATAAAGCAACAGGGCCATTTTCAGTAAAACGTTCAAAGGCTCTACCTTGATGAGGTTCTTGAGTCACAATATTGGCAATGACAGCCACTTGTTCAAAATCTTGCTCAGAAAGTTCTAGACCAATTTTCTGACAACAGGTCGAAACAGCACCATCTGCAGCCACCAGCAGTTTTGCTTCAAGTTGCTCACCACTTTTCAACGTCACATGGGTACAGTTTTGCTCGCGCTCGATATCGGTAACCGAGTCAGGACAAAACAGCGTAATTGATTCGCTGCTGTCTAATAATTCTTGATATACACGCCCAACATCGGCTAATTCTACAACATACCCTAGAGCTCCCACCCCAACCTCTTGCTTGGTAATCTCCGTCATCCCAGCATGAGAACGGTCAGAAACGTGGATATGTTCAATGGGTGTGACAAACGGTTCTACTGACGTCCAGAGCTGTAGTTGACGCAACAGATTGACAGTACCGTAAGACAATGCGATTGAGCGAGAGTCAAAACCAGGGTGCATATCTGATTGTGCTTTAAAAGGCTCAACGACGGCAATGCGGAGCTTTCCCTGAGACAAATGGTCAATCGCCAATGCTAACGTTGCACCAGCCATGGCACCACCAGCAATGACTACATCATATTGCTTCATACTAACCTCTGGACGGTCTACGATTAGTGAATAGTAGGTTTTTTGTCGCTGCTTTCAGGACGAACACCAAATTCAGCATGAATCGTTAGTACGCAAGCTTTGATGTGCTCAATCACTTGCTCTAGCAATTGCGCTTGTTCACCAAGATCGTCATCTTCATCAATGCCTAATTTGGCAATCTCTTCTAGATCAGCCAGTGCTTCTTTAGCGTCATCAGATGCTTTGTTAAGCGCAACGCCTGCTAGACCTAGCCCAGAAATAAAGTGGTTTACAAAGTCGGACACACTGTCGGCTAATGCGAATAAGCCTTCTTCGCCCGGCTCATCTGGCAATAGTAAAGACAGCTCCATTGATGTGCCAGTAAGCTCATTAACAGTAACGTTGAATATGCTCTGAGCAAAAGTGAGTGCTGTCGAGGGCCACCCCATCCCATCATTGGTGTAGTCAAAAAGAATCGGCTGCCAAGTTTGATCATTGATCGCCAATCCACCACTTAACATGCCAACAAATAAGCCATGTAACTCCGCCGGTGTCACTGCTAGGCTTGCCGATTGCAGTTCAGCAGCAATAGATTGGTATTCAGGAAGGGTGATTTCACTCATAACTTGGCTCATTCTTGCGTAATAATGTATTGGTATATCCTACCATCAAGGTTAGTGGTCTGAAACGGCTATCAAATTCAATTTTGGACAGCATTTGTTCAATTTGCCCAATTCCTGTGTGATCTCGTCATCATTTCTCTTTCTGTGATGGGAAATGCTTGAATCTTAATAGCGGTTTTCCTATAGTTTGCTCCTCGGTAGTTGTATGAAGCAACACCTTAGATAGCGCGAATATAGAGTTTATTCATCATGAGCAATCAAGCGATCGACGTTGAAATATTAGGCAAACTTACACGAGTGAATTGTCCGACAGGACAAGAAGAGTCTCTTGTTGCAGCGGCAAAAGATCTGGATCGCCGATTGAAAGAAATGAGCGAACGTACTAAGGTAACCAATGAAATCCAACTGCTGACCTTTGCTGCATTGAATATTTGCTATGAGTTGCACACCAAGTCATACGAATCCAATGGTCAACAGCAAGAAATTACTGAGCGAATGGAAAAGCTCACCGCGTCTTTAGAGAACGCACTAAGCAAAGTTACGCAAGGACAGCAGTAAATACAAAATTTACCCTGGGGTGTGCGTCAGCAGGATTTAAGTCCCTGAGCCGATAAGCAATACCTAAGGGTTAGTATTTGGTAACTATTGAGCAAGCTCGGCATGCACCGAGAAGCCTACGGTTGTCATTGCTGATCCGCCTTGAACCAGCTGGTTCAAGGGCCACAATCCTCAACGGCACCCTGGGGTATTCTCTCTATGTCAGACCTCTCTCGACAAGACTTCCGCAAACTGATTCGTGAAAAGCGCAACGCTCTGTGCAGTGATACACAATACCAAGCGGGAATCGACCTTATTACTCAATTTTCCCAACTTCCTGAAATCGAGCAGGCGCAACATATTGCCATCTACCTTTCTGCAGACGGTGAGCTTGATACTAAACCGCTCATTGAATGGTTATGGCAACAGGGAAAATCGGTTTATCTGCCCGTCATCCATCCCTTTTCTAAAGGTCAGTTACTGTTTCTTCAGTATATAAGTGATGAACAGCTCGTCTACAACAAGTACGGCATCTTAGAGCCCAAGCTCGATATCAGACACCTCAAACCCGTTCGCCAGCTTGATTTAATCTGCACACCTTTAGTTGGGTTCGACAGCATCGGACACCGCTTAGGCATGGGCGGGGGGTACTACGATCGTACTCTGTCACGTTGGTTTGTAACTGGAGAGGGTGCTAAACCTGTCGGTATCGCTCATGACTGCCAACATGTAGAACGCTTACCAATTGAAAGCTGGGACATTCCATTACCTAAGATCGTGACCCCAAGCCAAATATGGCAATGGGAAAGTGACAAGTAAGCCGCTATAATCACGCCCGCAAACGTTAACGAACATCTATTCAGGAGATTGGCATGACTCAAGATGAAATGAAAAAAGCGGCTGGTTGGGCAGCACTAAAATATGTTGAGAAAGGCAGCATTGTCGGTGTTGGTACTGGCTCTACCGTGAATCACTTCATCGATGCACTAGGCACTATCAAAGATGATATTAAAGGTGCAGTGTCTAGCTCTGTCGCTTCAACTGAGCGCCTTAAAGAGCTTGGTATTGAAGTATACGAGTGTAACGATGTAATGAAGCTGGATGTGTATGTTGATGGCGCAGATGAGATCAACCCAGCACGTGAAATGATCAAAGGCGGCGGCGCGGCTCTGACTCGTGAGAAAATTGTCGCAGCAATCTCTGATAAGTTCGTATGTATCGTTGACGGCACTAAAGCAGTTGACGTACTTGGCCAGTTCCCATTGCCTGTTGAAGTAATCCCAATGGCACGCTCTTACGTGGCTCGTGAATTGGTAAAACTAGGTGGTGATCCAGCTTACCGTGAAGGCGTTGTGACTGACAACGGCAACGTGATTCTGGATGTGCACAATATGCAAATTACCAACCCGAAAGAAATGGAAGACAAAATAAACGGCATCGCTGGTGTGGTGACTGTGGGTCTTTTCGCTCATCGTGGTGCAGACGTAGTGATCACTGGCACACCAGAAGGTGCAAAAATTGAAGAATAAATAACAGCCCAAAATGAACCTATCTGGTTCACTTTTCTGTTATTTCATTACATACGGTGCTGCAAGGCACCGTTTTTTATTCCTTTCTATAATAAAATTATCTCTTATTCCGTAATTTTCTTACCCAAAACAATTTTTTTTTGTTACTTTATTGAACAGAAGACGCACAGGGAAACGTTTGTCTTCCTACAAAACTGTTAATTATCCCCTTTTTAATAGTTTTGCCCAATGTGCGCCACATTAGCCCACCTTTCCATTTTAAGGACGAGAAAAAATGGCCAAAGTTTCACTGGAAAAAGAAAAGATTAAGATCCTCTTGTTAGAGGGACTCCACCCTTCTTCAGTTGAAGTTCTTCAAGCAGCTGGTTATACCAACATTGAATACCATAAAGGTTCCCTTCCGGAAGAAGAACTAATTGAAGCAGTAAAAGACGTGCACTTCATTGGTATCCGCTCCCGTACGAGCCTATCTGAAGAGGTAATCAATGCGGCGAACAAGCTGGTTGCAATTGGCTGTTTTTGTATTGGTACTAACCAAGTAAACCTAGACGCAGCAGCAAAACGCGGTATTCCTGTCTTTAATGCACCATTCTCTAACACTCGAAGCGTGGCAGAGCTTGTACTTGGGCAAATCCTTTTACTAGTGCGTGGTATTCCTGAAAAGAATGCACTTGCACATCGCGGTATTTGGAAGAAAAGTGCAGACAACTCTTACGAAGCTCGTGGTAAGTGCCTTGGCATTATCGGATACGGTCACATTGGTACGCAGCTTGGTATTATTGCCGAAAACTTAGGTATGCGCGTTTACTACTACGATATTGAGAACAAACTGTCCCTTGGTAATGCGACGCAAGTACATACCATGAGTGAACTATTGAACAAATGTGATGTGATTTCTTTGCACGTTCCCGAAACACCGGAAACGAAAAACATGATGGGTGAAGCTGAATTTGCTCGAATGAAACCAGGTTCCATCTTTATCAACGCGGCACGTGGCACCGTTGTGGATATTCCTGCACTTTGCCATAGCTTAGAAGCTGGTCACCTTGCCGGCGCTGCAATTGATGTATTCCCAACTGAACCAAAAACAAATGCTGACCCGTTCGAGTCTCCTTTACAAAAATTCGATAACGTCATCCTTACTCCACACGTTGGTGGTTCAACGCAAGAAGCACAAGAGAATATCGGCTTAGAAGTGGCGGGCAAACTGGCTAAGTACTCTGATAACGGCTCGACACTTTCAAGCGTAAACTTCCCTGAAGTGTCATTGCCAGAACACAGTGGTGAGTGCTCTCGTCTGCTTCATATCCATAAGAACCGTCCTGGTATTCTAACTCAGATCAACACCATCTTTGCTGAAGAAGGCATTAACATTGCCGCGCAGTACCTACAAACAGCCGCTGAAATAGGCTACGTAGTGATCGACGTTGAAACTGAACGAGCAGAAGAAGCTCTAACAAAGCTCAAAAACATTGAAGGCACAATCCGTGCTCGTATCCTGCATTAAACTGTGAAATAGAAATGACAAAGGCAGGGGTTATGACTCCCTGCCTTTTGCTTTTTACTGTTTGCTAAGCCTTACTTTAGCTTATAAATGACATCGACTTGATCGCGAATGATCATAGTTGAATCTTGGTAGCTATTCGCTCCTTCTTTACTATCCATCGCCATTGAACGCATTAACACAGGCTGAACGTGCATCTGTCTGTAATTGATCTGCCATACATCGCCCAACTTTTTCTCAAAACCAGTCGCTAATGACCCTGCTTTTTCTCTTGCGTCCTTAATCGCAGCCATTCGTGCCTTTTGCTGATACTCGGCTTGGTTGCTTACCTTAAGTTGAATATTATCAACCTGATTAATTCCCGCTTCTAACGCCATATCTAGGTATTGGTTAAGGTTTTTCAGATCCGTCACCGTGACATCAATACTGCGAGATGCTCGATACCCAACAAGTTCTGCTTTTCCTGATTTAGGGTAATGGTACTGAGGAGCAAGGTATAAATTCGAGCTAGTAATATTGTCTTTTGACAAGCCGGCATCCGATAAGCTTTTTAGAAACTCTTCAACGGTTTTATCTACGGACAATTTCGCTTGTTCGGCCGTCATTGTCGTATCGACTACTTTTACAGAAAACGTAGCCATATCAGGTGTGGCCGTCACTTCGCCATACCCCGTTGTCGTAACATGAGCAAACTCTGGCGTATTCGCCAAAACTGAAGCACTGGTAAGGCTGAGTGCTGAAGCCAGCAAAAATGAATACAATTTCATTCAATAAATCCATCCATACAAAATTAAGTACTTAATCTCAGATTCCAACATCACTATCATGGCTGAGAAAGCGTGTGGTTTCATAATAGAAACTTCCGCCGATTATCCAAGCACCCATAGTGACTTCTAACACAACTTTGACTATGTAACATTGGCGTAATTTTTAAACAAAACACACTTAAGTTAACGATATGCAGCTCTGACGAACTTATTGAGGTAGATGCTGCTGCGCATACCCCACTATCGCATGTGAGATTTCTTGTAGTACCCCAGTTTCTAACTGCCAGTGGTGCCAATAAATCCGATGGGACATTAAAAAACCTGGAGTCACATCAACCAACACACCTCTGTCTAATTCGTCGGTAATTTGCAAGCGGGGGATCAAGCAATAAGCTACACCAGCTAACGCCACTTTTAGAAACGCTTCAGAACTACTGATGTTGTGATGAATAACGCTGTCAGGATTGACGTTAAAGTGCTCGGTAAGAAATGTTTTATGTAGATCATCATATTGGTCATATGAAACGGCCGGTGCTTTTGCCAATGTCTGATTATTTACGCCTTTAGAAAAATAACGCTGATAGAACTCTGGGCTCGCGACACAAACATAATCGATGCGACCTAAATAGTCTGCTCTGCATCCGGGGATTGGCTGGGACTCCAAGCTGATCGCTCCTGTCACTTCGCCACTTTTGAGTTTTTCAATAGAGCGGTATTCACCATAGATAGTCAGTTTTAGTTCAACTTGACGCTGCTTCATAACATTTTGCAGCGCTGGCAGTAGCCATGTTGCAAGGCTATCTGCATTAGTCGCTAAAGAGAGTTGCACAGGTCGCGTACTGGTATCATTTTTTAGTTCGGGGAGAATTTCATGCTCTAGCAAGCGTACTCGCCGATAAAGACCCAACAATTTTTTACCAATTGGCGTTGGCTTAGGTGGCTGGCTTCGAATTAAAACAGGCTGCGCGAGAAACTTCTCTAACTGCTTGATACGTTGAGAAATGGCGGATTGAGAAACAAATAAATGCTCGGCAGCACGCTCAAAGCTACCCTGATAAACTATAGCGTCTAATGCCTCAATCCATTTGTAATCTAACCCTCGCATACCTTTCCTCTCACTCTTGATCAAACGGCCTCCCGTTAAATTAGTCTATCTAATGTAAGATTAAAATCATTAATTATACTTATTTAGATAAACGCTTTATCTTTCCCTTTTCTGTAAATGTATTTGTTATTTTGAAGTGAGGTGAAGTGTGAGCTTGTGGGTTCTATTGCAAGGTTTTGGTTTAGGAGCATCAATGATCATTCCGATCGGCGCGCAAAATGCGTATGTTTTGAATCAAGGCATAAAGCGTAACCACCACCTAACAACCGCCACTATTTGTAGCGTGCTAGATATGATTTTCATCTCTCTAGGTATTTTTGGTGGTGGTGCAATTCTGTCTCAAAATGAAATCTTACTGACGTCGATGACACTTGGTGGTATTGCTTTCTTGAGCTTCTATGGACTGCTCTCGCTAAAAAGTGCTTTTAAGCCAGAGAGTGAATCGGAATCAAAAGGGGAGATTGTAGCTCGAGGTCGTCGAACGGTTATTCTAGGTGCGCTAGCTGTCACTGTGCTTAATCCGCACTTATATTTAGATACAGTCGTTATTCTAGGTTCGATCGGTGGACAATTTGAAGGCCATGATCGCATTGCTTTTGCACTAGGTACGATTCTGGCTTCCTTTGTTTGGTTCTACACTTTATCGATAGGAGCAGCCAAACTAGGTCCAACACTCTCTAAACCAAAAGTGAAAAAAACCATCGACATTGCAATCGCAATGATGATGTTCACAATAGCGTATATCTTAGCGAGTGAGCTTATTGATAAGTATTGGTAATCACCAGGTAGTAAGGCAGCAAAGACATGGAGTCACTAAAACGTATTTATAACAACAATAGAGAGCGATTCAACGCGCTCTCTATTCCTTTTCGGGAATGGCAGCACGAAGCCATCTTAGACTTTGAGACAGATATACGCATTGCGAGAGAGCTTGGTTGGACGGGTACGCATACCAAAAGCCTCTTTTTAACACTCAAAGGACAAGGTTACGCGGTTTATCTGACAGATAAGGACTCGCGCCTCGATGCCAAGCAGATTAAAGCGATTACAGGTAAACGTCCCTCTATTTGTAATGACGATGAAATGGTCGAAGTGTTGGGTTGCGTACCCGGCGCGGTTTGCCCAATAGGCTTACCGGAATACATCACTATCATTGTTGATACCAATCTCTATCAACATCAAGAGTTGCTCTATACGCCTGGCTTACCTGAGTTCACATTTGGATTTGCAGGTAAACATCTAAAACGCCTCTTACTTGCTGGTCATCACACCCTTTACGAAGTATAAAAAAGCGAGGCCTATTGGCCTCGCTTTTGAATATCGACTGCTTTTGATTAAGCGTCGACTTTGTTCAGGTGAACATCCATTTGTGGGAATGGAATCTCGATACCATTTTCATCCAATGCTTCTTTAATACCTTGCATTGCATCAAAGTATACGCCCCAGTAATCTGCAGTTTTCACCCATGGACGAACCACAAAGTTAACTGAAGAGTCTGCTAACGTAAGTACACCAATTGTGATATCTGGGTCTTTCAAGATACGTGGATCTTTCTCTAGCGTCTCACGAATCACTTTCTTCGTTAGTTTAAGGTCTGCTTTGTATGAAACACCAATCACTAGGTCGACACGTCGTGTCGCATGGCGAGAGTAGTTAGTAATGGCACCGCCGATAACTGAAGAGTTAGGCACAACAACCATTTTGTTGTCTGGTGTTTTTAGAACTGTTTGGAAGATTTGAATTGCTTCAACACTACCCGCTACACCACCGATTTCTACGTAGTCGCCTGATTTGAATGGACGGAACGCAACAATAAGTACGCCTGCTGCAAAGTTTGATAGTGAACCTTGTAGTGCAAGACCAACAGCAAGACCTGCCGCACCAATCACAGCAACAACAGAAGCGGTTTGAACTCCTAATCGACCAAGAGCCGCGATTAGCACGATTACAAATAGCAAGTAACGAACAAGACCGTGAATAAATTCAACGACGGCCTTATCCATGTTTTTCTTTTCTAGTACTTTAGAAACACTACCAGCGACTGCCTTAACGATAAGATTACCGATAAACAGAATAAGCAGCGCAGAGATAATGTTCACACCGTACTGAACCAGTAGATCTGAATTGTTTGTCAGCCAAGTTTCAGCCTGAGTTAGACCATCCGTTAAAGTGGTATCGATACCCACCGATTCACCTGCCATAATTCTTATCCTCAAAAATAAAGAGATATAAATCCAATTGCCGTTAATTTATGAACCTTGTTTTTTAAAGGCTCTTTTCTAAAACAACATCCCTATTGCTCCACTGAACAGTGTCAGATTTTTGGCACAATATCCCAACTCTGACTTTTTTCAAAGTCAGAGTTTCGCAAAGATATGCAAAACAAGACTTTATCAGAGCTTTCTGACACTGACTTGTTACAGGTTACGCAATGCACTCTGATTTCGCCACTCTTAAGACTGATATTCCCATGTTTTCTTTAAAAAAACGTTAAAGGTGAGATATCTCACTAGCAAATACAATCTAACGCATAAAAATATCGGGAGAAAGCAGCGGGGAAGAAAGTGATAGACATAAAAAAACCCGCTCAAAGAGCGGGTTTTTAAGTAACTTAATCAGTAACGATTATAGTACGTCAACTGCGTTAAGGTCAGCAAATGCTTGCTCTAGACGAGTAACCATTGAAGCTTGGCCTGCACGTAGCCATACGCGTGGATCGTAGTACTTCTTGTTTGGTGCATCTTCACCAGTTGGGTTACCGATCTGACCTTGTAGGTAATCGTGGTTTTCAGCTTCGAACTTACGGATACCATCCCAAGTAGCCCACTGTGTATCAGTATCGATGTTCATTTTGATTACACCGTAGCCGATAGATTCACGGATTTCTTCTAGAGAAGAACCTGAACCACCGTGGAATACGAAGTTTAGAGAGTTCGCTGGAAGACCGAATTTCTCAGAAACGTGCGCTTGAGAATCACGTAGGATAGTTGGAGTTAGTACAACGTTACCTGGCTTGTATACGCCGTGTACGTTACCGAAAGATGCTGCGATAGTGAAACGGTGGCTGATTGCGCTTAGTTTCTCGTATGCGTATGCAACGTCTTCTGGAGAAGTGTATAGCTCAGACGCATCCATATCAGAGTTGTCAACGCCATCTTCTTCACCACCAGTACAACCTAGTTCGATTTCTAGAGTCATGTTCATTTTAGCCATGCGCTCTAGGTACTTAGCAGAAATTTCGATGTTCTCTTCTAGAGACTCTTCAGAAAGGTCGATCATGTGAGAAGAGAATAGTGGCTTACCAGTTTGCGCGAAGTACTCTTCACCAGCGTCTAGTAGACCGTCGATCCAAGGAAGTAGTTTCTTAGCTGCGTGGTCAGTGTGTAGGATTACTGGAACACCGTAAGCTTCAGCTACAGCGTGAACGTATTTCGCACCAGCAACAGCACCTAGGATTTGAGCTTCTTGACCTTCAAGTTTTAGACCTTTACCAGCAAAGAAAGCAGCGCCACCGTTAGAGAACTGAACGATAACTGGAGCTTTAACTTTTGCAGCTGCTTCAAGTACTGCGTTTACAGAGTCAGTACCCACACAGTTTACTGCTGGAAGTGCAAAGCTGTTTTCTTTTGCAACTTCAAATACTTTCTGAACGTCATCGCCAGAGATAACACCTGGTTTTACGAAGTCGAAGATCTTAGACATGGATGTAATCCTATTTATCTGTCGTTTTTAAACAAAACTTGTTAAGTTGAAAATCTTGCAAACGTTTGCTCACAACTGAGGCTATTCTAGCAGAGTTCCTCACACGTTGCAGCAAACAAGAAAGCGGGAGAATCACTCCCCCGCTTTGCTTTAATTACTTAGCGCGTGCTTCTAGCATTTCTACTGCTGGAAGAACTTTACCTTCTACGAACTCAAGGAAAGCGCCGCCGCCAGTAGAGATGTAAGATACATCCGCTTTGATACCGAACTTGTCGATAGCTGCTAGCGTGTCACCACCGCCTGCAACAGAGAAGCCTTCAGAAGCTGCGATAGCTTCAGAGATACCTTTAGTACCTGCTTCGAAGTTCTTGAATTCGAATACGCCTACTGGACCATTCCATAGGATAGTCTTAGCGTTTTTAAGGATTTCAGCTAGTTCAGCTGTTGAATCTGGACCAAGGTCGAAGATCATGTCGTCGTCTTGTACTTCAGAAACGTGCTTAATTTCAGCTTCTGCGTTCTCGTCGAATGCTTTCGCACATGCAACGTCAGTTGCTACTGGAATTGCACACTCGTCCATTAGCTTCTTAGCTGTTTCAACTAGGTCTGCTTCGTATAGAGACTTACCAACGTTGTGGCCAGCAGCTGCGATGAATGTGTTAGCAATACCACCACCAACAACGAGTTGGTCAGCGATTTTAGATAGAGACTCAAGAACCGTTAGCTTAGTAGAAACTTTTGAACCACCTACGATAGCAACCATTGGACGAGCTGGCTTGTCCATTGCTTTGCCTAGCGCTTCTAGTTCGTTCGCTAGTAGAGGACCAGCACATGCTACGTCTGCGTGCATACCAACGCCGTGAGTAGATGCTTGAGCACGGTGAGCCGTACCGAATGCGTCCATTACGAATACGTCACATAGTGCTGCGTATTTCTTAGATAGCTCTTCGTCGTTTTTCTTTTCGCCTTTGTTGAAGCGAACGTTTTCAAGAACAACAAGTTCACCCGCATTTAGCTCTAGGCCATCTAGGTAGTCTTTTGCTAGCTTCACTTCGCAATCTAGTGCGTCGTTTAGGTAGTTAACAACTGGTTGTAGAGAGAACTCTTCAGCGTATTCACCTTCAGTTGGGCGACCTAGGTGAGACGTAACCATTACTTTAGCGCCTGCTTCTAGGCAGTGCTTAATAGTTGGAAGAGATGCGATGATACGTGCATCCGAAGTTACTTTACCGTCTTTTACTGGCACGTTTAGGTCAGCACGGATAAATACACGTTTACCTGCAAGATCCAGGTCAGTCATCTTGATTACAGACATGATGTGTCCTCTCAAATATTTAATAATTAAAGTTTTTGAAAACTCGGCAACCCTGCCAAGCCTGTTAATTCTTCAAACTGGTTATAGATATGGAGATATTATGGATTTATTTCAAGGCTAGAAATAAAAATTCTCCATCACTTCTTCGTCATTACTGTTCCACTTGCGAAGAAGCTTGCATTGCTAAGGCAGTATCCAGCATCCGGTTAGCAAAGCCCCATTCGTTGTCGCACCAAACGAGCATTTTTACGAGTTGCCCGTTACTCACTCTAGTCTGGCTTCCATCCACAATCGCACTATGGGGGTCGTGGTTAAAGTCGATGGAAACGAGTGGCGATTCAGTATAGTCAACAATGTTACGTAATGTACACTGAGATGCGTTGACAATGGTTTGATTTACGTCATTAACTTTCACATTTGTACTAATTGTGACACTTAAATCCATTGCAGTGACGTTAACCGTTGGAACACGAACAGAAATTGCTTCGAATTTGTTGGAAAATTTCGGGAAGATCCTTTCAATCCCCTTATGCAACTTAGTGTCCACCGGAATAATAGATTGGCTTGCAGCACGGGTACGGCGTAAGTCGTTATGATACGCATCAATTACTTGTTGATCGTTCATGGACGAATGAATTGTGGTAATGGTGCCAGACTCTATGCCGAAGGCTTCGTCTAGTACTTTAATGATGGGAACGATACAGTTGGTGGTGCAAGAGCCATTGGAGACAACACGGTGCTCGTCTTTCAGAGTTTCGTGGTTCACGCCATAGATAATCGTATTATCTAGGTCGTTTGCGCCCGGGTGCGAAAACAGTACTTTCTTCGCGCCTGCTTCTATATGCGCTTGCCCATCCGCTTGCGAACCAAATACGCCAGTGCAATCCAAGACGATATCAACTTCTAAATCACGCCAAGGAAGTAATTCGATTTCGGAGAGATGGAGAATGCGAATGGAATCATATTCACCGCTGTCATGATGAACATGCAAATGTTCTTGGTCATGGGAAATTTTTTTACCAAAGCGACCATGACTGGTGTCATATTGCAGTAGGTGTGCCATCGCCTCTGGCTGTGCTAGTTCGTTTACCGCCACAACCTTGATCTGCTGGTGTTTTCCGCTTTCATACACCGCTCGCAGAACATTACGACCTATACGTCCAAATCCATTGATCGCAACCTTTAGCATTTATCCTTCGCCCTACCAAAAATTTCGTGTCACAGATACTACCTGATCAGGCTGACAAACGCACCTGTTGAATCAAAGTAAAGCAGGATTAAAAAAAGGTCGAGACTATGCTCGACCTTATTACAACGATAGATAATTAAAATGCGACGTCTAAACCTAACCAGTAGCGACGACCATCTTCAATATATCCGTATTCTTCGTAACTGATTTCCTCGTCCAGCAAGTTATAGATAGCGCCTTTAATACGAGTATTGTCGGTTAACTGGTATGTCACACCGGCGTCCACAAAGGTATAAGCTGGCTCTACGATACTGTTTCTTGATGGGCCAGTAACCGGATCCATTTCTTTACCTCGGTACGTGACTTTCGCCCAGCTCTCTAGATCTGTTGTCGTTTGCCAAGTCACATCCACATTAAACAGGTGCTTTGGTAACTGCTGCAGCGGCATGCCTTTGTATTCACCTGTTTTTTGCTCTGAGTCGGTAAATGTGTAGCTCGAGCTGAGGTAAATGGTTTCCGTTAATGGCGATGCTAAGGTCGCTTCAATACCTTGTGTGACCGCTTCGTCCACGTTAATGCGGTACGTTGGATCTGCACCCCATTGGTTTGGTCCATCTGTACAGATGGTATCTGGACAAACAACACGTGTGATCTTGTCTTTGAACTCATTATGGAACGCAGTCAAAGAGACATCTAAACCAGAGTCACCTTGATACAAGACACTGATTTCTTTGTTTAGCGACGTTTCAGGGTCAAGGTCTGGGTTACCGTAGATATTACCGCCGCCACTGACTTGCGCCCAACCAGGAGTAATTTCACGTAATTGTGGAGAACGGAAACCTGTTGCCACACCGCCTTTCACAGTCCAAGACGGGTCAACTCGCCATACACCATAGACACGCGGACTAAAGTGCGCGCCATAGTTTTCGTCATGATCTAGACGGCCGCCAAGCGTAACGCTAAACGGATCAGCAATTCTCCATTCATCTTCAATGAAAACAGCCCACTGCGTATTCGATGTTTCAGTCTTCGATGACGCTTTGTTGGAGGTGAAATCCTCAAGCTCTGCATGAGTAGCGTCCACACCCGTCGTCAACGTATGGTTTCCAATACCAGTCACCAAGCTCGATTTGAACGTGGTGTTGGTGATCGTCATCTCACGAGATTTGTTCTCGCTCTCTTCTCGCTGTAAGTAAGTATCTGAAATTCCCACCGAATCCCAATCACCGTTGTGGCTTACCGTTACGTAATTACGACGATATTCATTCAGTGAATCTTCACACCCACCACGACACCCAGTGGTCGGCACTGAAAGGCCCACATTACCACGACGACTTTGTGCCGAGGTGCCACCTTCTAATTGCACCGAGTGGCGCTCATTAATCTGGTAAGTCAGCTTTGAAGAGATACTCTGCATATCTTTATCTTCATAACCGTATTCGATGTCATCTTCTTCTCTGGTTGTGTACTGACCATATACTTGGAGAGATAAATTTTCAGCCAACGGACCATTAACGAAAAAATTCGCGCTCTGCTCTCCCCCTGAGCGACTATTCTCTTGTAGTACCGTGCCCAGTTGAACATTACCCGTCCACTCTAGCGCATCTTTTCGTGTGATGACGTTAATCACACCACCAATCGCATCAGAACCGTAAAGCGTCGACATTGGGCCACGAATAACTTCGATTCGCTCAATCGCTTGAAGAGGAGGTAACCAACCTTGTTCGATACCAGGGCCGTCACTATTTGGACGAGTTTCACGCGTACTTTGACGTTTACCATCGACCAGTATCAAAGTGTATTTAGAACCCATACCACGGATACTAATGTCGGTGGTATCACCACCACCTGTCACGACAACACCTGGCACACTTTTTAGTGCATCAGTCACATCGCGGTAATAACGGGAGTCCAACTCCTCACGTGAAATCACACTAATACTTGCAGGCGCGTCCGCTTGAGATTGCTCATAACTTGATGCAGTTACAACCACTGTTTCCATTTTAGAAACTGCATCATTGGCAAAAACATGAGGGACACTGACGAAGGCTAAAATACCAGTTGCGGTAATAACTGGCAGTCTAAGAGTAGACATCTACATCTCCATAATTGATAATGATTATTATTTTCGAAAGTGAATTATTCACAAATAGAATGAGATGCATAGTGAGAGTTATGGAACGGTTCTTTCCATTTATGGAACTCGTACATAACGCAGTAAGGAGTAAAAGAAATATGCACGACTTAGCATCAATTAGAGCCTTTGATGCGCTCAATCAGCATAAAAGTTTGACAGCCGCTGCTAAAGCCCTTAATCAGCCAAAATCAACGCTAAGTCGTCGCTTGGCACAATTAGAAGAAGACTTCGGTCAGGCTCTAACCGCCAGACAAGGTAATCGATTAGTTCTGACAAGAGCTGGAGAAATCTTTGCCCACTACAGCCGCCAGATTCTTGAGTTAAGCGAAGAGAGTTATGATGCACTGCAAGGTTTAACGAACCAAGTTTCAGGGCCACTGCATATTGTTTGTCATACTGCCTTAGTTAGAAGCTGGCTCGGCGGCGTACTCAATCGTTTTCTTGCTGATAATCCCGATGTTAGAGTTCAACTTACCAGTGACTTTTCTGAGGCGCATCATGACCCAGATTTGTTCATCTGGCTCGGTGAACGTAAAGAGCTAGACTGGCGAAAAGAAGTGCTGGGGGTATTTCGCTATACGCCTTTTGCCTCTCCAAATTATCTAAAACAACATGGGCCTATACCGCACCCCAAAGAACTTGAAGCACATCCATGGATCGATTTTGGTTCAGTGCAAGAAAATGGATTGATGCTAGCACACCCTCAACACGGTGAGTTCTTTTTAGAACCCTTTGTTAGTCGCTTATACAGCGACAACATAGCAATGCAAATAGACAGTATCGCGAATGGTCATGGTATTGGACTGCTGCCGACTTGGACAGCATGCGGCTATGAGAAACATCACCCAGGGCGAATCACACCATGCTTAGAAGGTTGGGTTTCTGAGCCTATTTCCATTAACTGCTATACACCAGCAGGACGACCACCACTGCGCTTATCCGTACTTTTAGACTGCATTCACCAAAGCATTCCACAAGGTTGGAAAACCTGACAAAAATAAAAAGGCCATCATAATGATGGCCTTTCTAACTTTAGCATCTAACAGTTGTCGTTTACGTTCGACTGTTTAGATGGTCCTGCAATTACGCTAGCAATTCTTTAGCTGTGTTCACTACGTTTTCAGTCGTGAAGCCAAACATCTCGAATAGCTGACCAGCAGGTGCAGATTCACCGAATGTTGTCATACCGATGATACGACCGTCGAAGCCTACGTACTTGTACCAGAAATCCGCAATGCCCGCTTCAATAGCGATACGTGCCGTTACGTCTGATGGCAGTACAGATTCACGGTAAGCAGCGTCTTGTTTGTCGAATGCGTCTGTTGATGGCATTGAAACAACGCGTACTTTCTTGCCTTCTGAAGTTAGTTGCTCAGCGGCTTTCACTGCAAGCTCAACCTCAGAACCTGTTGCGATAAGGATTAGCTCAGGCTTACCTTCGCTATCTTTCAGGATGTAAGCACCTTTCGCGATGTCTGCGACTTGTTCAGCAGTACGCTCTTGTTGCGCTAGGTTTTGACGAGAGAAGATAAGTGCAGTTGGTGCATCTTTACGTTCAATCGCTAGTTTCCATGCAACTGCAGACTCAACTTGGTCACATGGGCGCCATGTGCTCATGTTTGGAGTTACACGTAGAGACGCCATTTGCTCAACAGGTTGGTGAGTTGGGCCATCTTCGCCAAGACCGATCGAATCATGCGTGTAAACTTGGATGTTCTGAATTTTCATCAGCGCAGCCATACGCATTGCGTTACGAGCGTATTCCATGAACATTAGGAATGTTGCGCCGTAAGGAACGAAACCACCGTGCAATGCGATACCGTTGATGATAGCAGTCATACCGAATTCGCGTACACCGTAGTGGATGTAGTTGCCAGAGAAGTCCTCCGTTTCTAGAGACTTAGAACCAGACCACATGGTCAGGTTAGAAGGCGCTAGGTCAGCAGAACCACCCATAAACTCAGGAAGCATTTGACCAAACGCTTCTAGTGCATTTTGCGATGCTTTACGTGATGCAATGTTCGCTGGGTTTGCTTGAAGATCGGCAATGATTTGGTTCGCTTTTTCTTCCCACTGTGCAGGAAGTTCGCCGTTTAGACGTCGTTTAAGCTCTGCCGCTTCAGCAGGGTAAGCTGCAGCGTATGCCTCGAATTTTTCATTCCAAGCTGCTTCTTTCGCGGCGCCCGCTTCTTTTGCATCCCACTCAGCGTAAACATCTGCCGGGATCTCAAATGGGCCATACTCCCAACCTAGGTATTCACGAGCCGCTTGGATCTCATCGTGACCTAGTGGTGCACCGTGACAGTCGTGCGAACCAGACTTGTTAGGAGAACCGAAACCGATAATTGTTTTGGTACAGATAAGCGTAGGACGTGGGTCCGCTTTTGCTGCTTCAATTGCTGCGTTGATCGCGTCTGAGTCGTGACCATCGACTGCTGGGATTACATGCCAGCCGTACGCTTCAAAACGCTTAGGTGTATCGTCAGAGAACCAGCCTTCAACGTGACCGTCGATAGAAATGCCGTTGTCATCCCAAAACGCGATCAGTTTGCCTAGACCTAACGTCCCAGCAAGAGAGCATGCTTCATGCGAGATGCCTTCCATTAGACAGCCGTCACCCATGAACACATACGTAAAGTGGTCAACGATATCGTGACCTTCTTTGTTGAACTGTGCCGCTAGTGCTTTCTCTGCGATCGCCATACCAACAGCGTTAGTGATGCCTTGACCTAGAGGACCCGTTGTTGTCTCGATACCAGGCGCGTAGCCGTACTCTGGGTGACCTGGGGTTTTTGAGTGCAATTGACGGAAGTTTTTCAGATCGTCAATAGATAGCTCGTAACCGCTTAAGTGCAGTAGAGAGTAAATAAGCATTGACCCATGACCGTTTGACAGCACAAAGCGATCGCGGTCGGCCCACTCTGGGTTTGAAGGGTTATGGTTTAGGTGAGAGCGCCAAAGAACTTCAGCGATATCAGCCATACCCATTGGTGCGCCTGGGTGGCCTGAGTTAGCTTGTTGAACACCATCCATGCTTAGAGCACGAATTGCATTGGCAAGATGTTTACGAGACGACATGTCTGCTCCTGAGTACATTAAGCGAAACGAAAAGTAGGTCATAATTCTCTCAAAGCCCTGTTGGGTGTGCAAACGTTTTCCAGTCCAAAACCTCACAAATATTGCACCTTTCGCGCCAAATCGTTCGAAGTTCTTAAAATTATCAATAAATCAGGCAAACGTTTGGTTATAACAAAAACCAAAAAAGAGCTTGTAATTCGAGCAATCAAATTTAGAATAGACGTCTAGATGTAGATACACCTACAAAAATTAGTATTAATTTGCGCTGGAGAGTTTATCATTCCCCAGTTTTAAACCAGATATAGTGGAGCTAACATGGCTAAGCACCTGTTTACTTCTGAGTCAGTATCAGAAGGTCATCCAGATAAAATTGCAGACCAGATTTCTGATGCGGTTCTTGACGCGATTCTAGAGCAAGATCCAAAGGCTCGTGTTGCATGTGAGACTTACGTTAAAACCGGTATGGTAATGGTGGGTGGTGAAATCACGACTTCAGCATGGGTAGACATCGAAGAGTTAACTCGTGAAACCGTTCGTGAAATCGGCTACGTACATTCAGATATGGGCTTTGACGCAGATTCTTGTGCGGTACTAAACACAATCGGTAAACAGTCGCCAGATATCAACCAAGGTGTTGATAAAGCTGACCCTAAAGAACAAGGTGCAGGCGACCAAGGCATCATGTTTGGTTACGCTTGTAACGAAACTGAAGTACTAATGCCAGCGCCAATTACTTACTCTCACCGTCTTGTTCAAAAGCAAGCAGAAGTTCGTAAAAACGGCACACTACCTTGGTTGCGTCCTGATGCAAAATCTCAGGTAACATTCCAATACGATCAAGGTAACATCGTTGGTATCGACGCGGTTGTTCTTTCAACTCAACACTGTGACTCAATCTCAACTTCAGACCTGCGTGAAGCGGTAATGGAAGAGATCATTAAGCCAGTGCTACCTTCTGAGTGGATCAACAAAGAAACAAACTTCTTCATTAACCCAACCGGTCGCTTCGTAATCGGTGGTCCTATGGGTGACTGTGGCCTAACTGGTCGTAAGATCATCGTAGATACCTACGGCGGCGCAGCTCGTCACGGTGGCGGTGCGTTTTCTGGTAAAGATCCATCAAAAGTTGACCGTAGTGCAGCATACGCAGCACGCTACGTAGCGAAAAACATCGTAGCGGCAGGCATGGCTGACCGTTGTGAGATCCAACTTTCTTACGCAATCGGTGTTGCTGATCCAACGTCTATCATGGTGGAAACGTTCGGTACTGAGAAAGTATCTCACGACATCATCATTGAAGCGGTTCGTCAATTCTTCGACCTACGTCCATACGGTCTACAAGAAATGCTTAACCTTCTTCAACCTATCTACAAGAAGACAGCGGCTTACGGTCACTTCGGTCGTGAAGAATTCCCGTGGGAAGCGACAGACAAAGCTGCACTTCTACGCGATTTCGCTGGCATCAAATAATCAAGCCAAGCAAGAATCAATCAAGCCCTCGCCTATGGCGGGGGCTTTTTATTTTCAGCAACTTTTATCCAGCCATTTCGGCTCATACCGCCCTGCCCCACAAAGCAGTCCTGTTTCTCCCTCATTTTTATACCGAATAAATTTTAAGCAATTATTTGTAAATTATCCCATCTCCGCCAATAGTTAAAATATTGTTAACTCCAATTTAAATAGAGACGTCGGATGCTGGCGACTGTGGAAGCAACACTTAAGTAAAGACATGAGTCAGGCATCTTTATGGCTGATACCAAACTAAGCCAATGCTCAGATGTAAACTTGAAAAAGTCGCTTCAAGTTTGACTGAACAAAAACCGCTGTCAGTTGGTATAAGCGGATAATGTGGGAATAAATCAAGGAGGAGTTATGCCTCGAACTGTTAATCCATCGGACTTCCACAACAAACGAAAGGAAGTGCCAGACAACGAATACGCCAGAACCATACCGTGCAATACGGTCAATCTTTCTGCACCTTTTCATTGGCTCGCATTAGGTCTGCATGATTTCGTGCGAATGCCGCTTATTAGTGCTTTCTATGGCATCTGTTTTATGGCAGCTGCGATAGGCATTGTTTTGCTCGTACAGTGGCAAGGCACACACTTAGTCGTCATGCCCAGTTTGATTGTTTACATGTTAATTGGTCCGTTTCTCGCGCTGGGCTTATATGATGCCAGTTGGGAGAGAGAGCGCGGACACAAAGCAAGCTTGTTCCATTCAATGAAAGCGATCGGTCGTAACTCAACATCTCAATGGGCGTTCGCCGTGTTACTCGCAGTGTGTATGATATTTTGGATGCGCATTGCCGCTCTACTTCATGCACTCTACCCTTCTGTTCAAGGGGCACCTTTAAGTGAGTTCCTACCCTTCCTTGTCATCGGCTCTTTAGTTGGCTTTGTTTTGGCTTGTGTGGTGTTTAGCATTTCAGCCTTTTCTATTCCGCTCATGATGGAGCGTCGCGTAGACATGATGACCGCTGTGTTTACCAGCTTTAATGCCGTGAAATCCAACATTCCAGCAATGATTGTTTGGGCAGCGATCATCTGTGGCGGTATTCTTATCGGCTTTGCGACCTACGGGATCGGAATGTTGTTTACCATGCCAATTCTAGGCTACGGTACATGGCACGCTTACCATGCGACCATCAAGAAAAAACACACACCATAATTAACTGATGCTATGATCTGGCCCTCGCAATGCGGGGGCTTTTTTATTTGATTTATCGAGGTGAATTGTGGATATAGAACTCAGCTATAAAGCCAAGCAAGTGATGGCGGGATGTATCGCGATGGCGGAACAAGCTTTCAAACGTTCTTTCCCGATTCCAACAATCACCTTCGACGTCCGTGGGAAAGCGGCAGGAAAAGCCTACCTTCAATTAAATCAAGTACGCCTAAACCCTGTTTTATTTCGCGAAAACACCCAAGCATTCTTAGATGAAGTCATTCCTCATGAAGTAGCACACCTGATTACTTATCAGGTTTACGGGCGAGTTAGGCCTCACGGCAAAGAATGGAAAGGCGTCATGGAAGCCGTATTTAACGTACCAGCCAAAACCACTCACAGCTTTGAAGTAAAATCCGTTCAAGGTAAAACCTTTGAGTATCGTTGTGGTTGTATGACCTACCCTCTCTCGATTCGCCGTCATAATAAAGTGCTGCGCAAAGAGGCGACGTACTCTTGTCAAAAATGCCGCCAACCACTTAACTTCACCGGTATTCAATTATCGTAGCCCTTACCTCATAGTGTTACTTGCGTTCCCAAAATAAAGATCGATTTGATCAAAACCTTCCCTTCGCCAACTATTGTTAACTTACTCATCACTAAAGCTATTTTATGCGTGTTATCATGAATAAAGTCATACTTTATAAAGACTTTTATCATGAAATACTTATTCTCTCTGTTGCTTATCTCGCTTTCTAGCACTGCGATTGCCGCTCCACCGAGCTCATTCTCTGCAGCCAAACGTGAGGCGGTCAAAATTTATCAAGACCACCCAACAAGCTTCTACTGTGGCTGTAACATTCAATGGCAAGGCAAGAAAGGCTTACCCGATTTAGCCTCTTGCGGTTACCAAGTCCGTAAACAAGAAAAACGGGCTGCACGAATCGAATGGGAGCACGTTGTTCCTGCGTGGCAATTTGGCCACCAGCGTCAATGCTGGCAAGATGGCGGACGTAAAAACTGTAAGAAAAAAGACAAAACTTTTCGTTTGATGGAAGCAGACTTGCACAACCTAACCCCTGCTATTGGTGAAGTAAACGGTGACCGTTCGAACTACAACTTCAGCCAATGGAACGGTATGGATGGCGTGAGTTATGGTCGCTGTGAGATGCAAGTGAACTTTAAGCAGCGTAAAGTCATGCCACCAGACCGTGCGCGTGGCTCAATTGCTCGTACCTATCTATACATGAGCAAAGAGTACGGTTTCAAACTGTCGAAGCAGCAAACGCAATTAATGAGTGCTTGGAACAAAACCTATCCTGTCGATAAATGGGAATGTGAGCGTGACGAGCGCATTGCAAAAGTACAGGGCAATCACAACCCATTTGTTCAAGAAGCCTGCCGCGCACTGTAACCTCCGACCTCGAAGCGTTTCAATTACTGATATTGAAACGCTTCTTGCCCCTTGTTTTTTCGGTGCAAAGCATCCATGTTAGGGTTTAAGTTTATTCTCTTGCTGGAAATCTCATGCGTACCCCTCGAATTTATCATCCAGAAACCATTCATCAACTTGGCTCACTTGCTTTAAGTGACGACGCAGCAGGCCATATCGGTCGTGTTTTGCGCATGAAAGAAGGCCAAGACGTTCTCCTTTTTGACAACAGTGGCGCAGAGTTCCCAGCGGTTATCAGTGAAGTCAGCAAGAAATCAGTTTTGGTTAACATCACCGAGCGTGTAGAAAGCAGTATTGAATCCCCTTTAGATCTGCACCTTGGTCAAGTCATTTCACGTGGCGATAAGATGGAGTTCACCATCCAAAAGTCTGTTGAACTTGGCGTCAATACCATCACTCCTCTGATTTCTGAACGTTGTGGCGTCAAGCTTGACCAAAAGCGTTTTGAGAAAAAACTCGCGCAATGGCAGAAAATCGCCATCAGTGCCTGTGAGCAATGTGGGCGTAATGTCGTGCCCGAAATTCGTCCAATTATGAGCTTGGAAGAGTGGTGTAAAGAAGAGTACGATGGTTTAAAGCTTAACCTTCACCCTCGTGCTAAATACTCAATCAACACTTTGCCAACCCCGGTTGAAAAAGTGCGCCTACTGATCGGTCCTGAAGGCGGTTTATCGTCTGAAGAGATCGAGATGACTCGAGAATACCAATTTGAAGAAACGCTACTCGGCCCTCGCGTTCTGCGTACCGAAACAGCGGCTCTGACAGCAATTACAGCCTTACAAGTTCGTTTCGGCGATCTTGGTTAAACGGAGAAAAATAATGATCAAACTCGGTATCGTAATGGACCCAATCTCGTCCATTAACATCAAAAAAGACTCTAGCTTTGCCATGATGCTTGAAGCGCAACGACGCGGCTATGAAATCCACTACATGGAAATGAATGATCTGCATCTCGATCAAGGCGTTGCCATTGCAGATACTAAAGTGGTAGAACTAAAAGAAGATCCAAACGGTTGGTACGAGTTCAAATCAGAGCAAACTATCGAACTGTCTGAGCTAGACGCGGTGCTAATGCGTAAAGATCCTCCGTTTGATACTGAATACATCTACGCGACTTACATCCTTGAGCGTGCAGAAGAACAAGGTGCACTGATCGTTAACAAGCCTCAAAGCTTACGTGATTGTAACGAAAAGCTGTTTACGGCATGGTTCCCAGAGCTGACACCTACAACGATCGTGACGCGAAAAGCAGAGAAAATTAAAGAATTTCGTGAAAAACATGGTGATGTCATCCTGAAACCGCTTGATGGTATGGGTGGCGCGTCCATCTTCCGTGTAAAAGAAAACGATCCAAACGTCTCTGTGATCATCGAGACATTGACTAACCACGGTCAAAACTACGCAATGGCACAAACCTTCGTGCCAGACATCAGCAACGGTGACAAACGTATCCTAGTGGTAGATGGCGAACCTATGCCTTACTGTCTAGCACGCATTCCTGCTAAAGGCGAAACGCGCGGCAACCTAGCCGCTGGTGGTACTGGTGAAGCTCGTCCGCTAAGCGAAACCGACCTCAAAATTGCGCAAACCGTTGCTCCGACACTGAAAGAAAAAGGCCTTATCTTTGTTGGCCTTGACGTAATTGGCGACAAGCTAACAGAGATCAACGTCACCAGTCCAACCTGTATTCGCGAAATTGAAGCAGCTTTTGATATCTCAATCACAGGCAAGCTGATGGATGCGATTGAACGTCGAGTAAAAGGCGAATAACTCAAACTGTATTACAGTTAATAGAGAGCGTAGTACATTAACTTAAGCAAACTCATGCACATACCTAGATGGTAAATTGTATGATGTTTGCTTAAGGGCATTTACGAGAGTTAAGGGTCAGTATGAGTATGAATCTCACAAATCACTTTTTGGTTGCCATGCCTGGGATGAAAGATCCGTACTTTCAAAACAGCGTGATCTACGTTTGTGAGCACAACGAAGACGGCGCTATGGGGCTGATGATCAATGCTCCTGTTGATATCACCGTCGGCAACATGCTCAAGCAGGTGGAAGTTCAGCCAGTACACCCGCGCCTATTTGAAGCCAGTCTAGATAGACCAGTCTACAATGGCGGCCCAATCTCGGAAGATCGTGGTTTTATTTTGCATAAACCCAAAGATTACTACGAGTCCAGCGTCCAAATGACCGACGACCTCGCGGTAACCACTTCGCGAGATATTCTTTCGGTGTTAGGAACAGAAGCAGAACCAAGTGATTACCTAGTGGCACTTGGCTACTCCGGTTGGAGTGCAGGCCAATTAGAAAGTGAGCTGGTCGAAAACTCTTGGCTCACCATTGAAGCGACGCCTGAAATTATCTTTAATACACCAATCAACGAGCGTTGGAAGAAAGCGGTCGAAAAGCTGGGCATCGACCCAAGTCACCTTTCAGCAGACTCTGGACATGCTTAGTCCAAATATACAGTTACATTAGATAGAGACACCTTATGTCACGCACAATTATGGCTTTTGACTTTGGAACCAAAAGCATTGGTAGCGCTATTGGCCAAGAAATTACTGGTACAGCTTCCCCATTAAAAGCCTTTAAAGCCAATGACGGTATTCCAAACTGGGACGATATCGAAAAGCAAATCAAAGAGTGGCAACCAGATTTGCTAGTGGTCGGTTTACCGACCGATCTGCATGGTAAAGACCTTGAGACCATAACCCCTCGTGCACGAAAATTTGCTAAGCGTCTGCAAGGCCGATACGGATTGCCTGTTGAACTGCATGATGAGCGTTTATCTACTGCAGAAGCTCGTGCGGAGTTGTTCAGCATGGGCGGCTACAAAGCCCTATCGAAAGGTAATGTTGACTGCCAGTCAGCAGTGGTGATTCTAGAAAGCTGGTTTGAAGCCCTTTGGGGTGAGTAAACACTTCAAGCACAATGAAAAAAGGTTGGCTCCTGCCAACCTTTTTTGTTTCTGGATTGGATTAATCCATATCGATCTTAACGTTCGCCAAACTGCCCGTAGAGAATGCTTCACCACGCTGCGTTTTCAACATCAAGCGCAGATCATTTGCCGAGTCGGCACTATGTAGTGCATCCTCTTCGCTGATCTTACCTTGCATCACTAACTTATAGAGAGATTGATCGAACGTCAGCATACCAAACTCATTTGAGCGAGCCATGGTTGACTTCAACTCATGTAAATCTCCGCGACGAATCAAATCCGACACACGTGGGCTATTTAGCAAGATCTCAAATACACCATGACGTCCCTGCCCATTTTTATCTCGGATCAACTGCTGACCAACCACGCCTTTTAGGTTCATCGACAAATCGAACAAGAATTGTTCTTTTTGATCTTTCGGTACCAAGTGAAGAATGCGCTCTAAAGCTTGGTTTGCATTGTTGGCGTGCAACGTTGCCATACACAGGTGACCCGTTTCGGCGAAGGTCATCGCGTATTCCATTGTTTCACGGCTACGGATCTCACCAATCAAAATCATATCTGGTGCTTGGCGCAGCGAGTTTTTAAGCGCAACTTCATAGCTTTCCGTATCTAACCCAACTTCGCGTTGAGTCACGATACAGCGCTTGTGTTCATGCACGAATTCGATCGGATCTTCGACCGTCAAAATATGCCCGGTTTTATTGCTGTTTCGATAGCCTGTCATCGCCGCCATGGTGGTCGATTTACCCGATCCAGTAGCACCGACCACCAGCACCAAACCACGCTTAGCTATTGCCAAATCTTGCAACACTAACGGTAACTTTAACTGCTCAAAAGTAGGAATATTGGTTTCAATACGACGAATCACTGCGCCTGGTAACTCGCGTTGAAAAAAGGCACTCACACGGAAGCGGCCACAATCTCTCACAATGGCAAAATTTGACTCGCGACTTTTACGAAATTCCTGACGCCGATCTGGTTCCATAGCGCTGTCGAGTAATGCAGCCACATCGCTCTCGGTAAGTTTTTCCCCTTGCGGACGCAATTCGCCATCCACACGAAATAGAATTGGCGCTCCAACCGTGATGTAAAGATCCGACGCTTTCAGCGCCAACATGCCTTCGAGAAATTTATCTAGATCCATCTTCCGTATTCACCATTATCTGTATGAACGTTACGAGAATTGCTGCACTTCTAATCCGATCTTACTATCGACCTCTTCACGAGCAACCATGCCTTGCGCCATTAACTGACGAGCATTTTGCTCCATGGTTTGCATGCCGTGAGCCGCACCTGTTTGAATGATCGAATACATCTGCGCGACTTTGTCTTCGCGGATCAAATTACGAATCGCAGGCGTTGCCATCATAATTTCATGGCATGCAATACGGCCACCACCATTACGCTTCAGAAGCTTTTGCGCGATAACCGAACGAAGAGACTCAGATAGCATCGAGCGGACCATATCTTTATCACTACCAGGAAAAACATCGATAATACGGTCAATAGTTTTTGCCGCCGAGCTGGTATGCAACGTCCCGAAAACTAAGTGACCCGTTTCTGCCGCCGTTAAGGCAAGGCTGATGGTTTCTTTATCACGCATCTCACCGACTAGAATCACATCCGGGTCTTCGCGCAATGCACTACGCAAAGCATTTTGGAAACTATGGGTGTCACGGTGAACTTCACGCTGGTTGATCAAACATTTATTGTTGTTGTGAACAAATTCAATCGGATCTTCAATTGTGAGTACGTGCTTGTTGTGATTACGGTTAATGTAGTCAACAATGGCTGCTAAGGTCGTCGATTTACCTGAACCTGTTGGGCCAGTGACCAGAACTAAGCCTTTTTCAGCGTTCGCAATTTTTTTGAAGATCTCTGGCGCTTCTAGCTCTTCCAGAGTTGGAATGCTACTTGGAATGGTACGGAATACTGCCGCACAACCGCGAGATTGGTTGAAGGCGTTGACACGGAAACGGCCAACGTTATGCAACTCAAAAGAGAAATCGACTTCGAGTTTTTCTTCGAACTCACTGCGTTGGGCATCGTTCATGATTTCGAAAACCAAACGATGCACTTCTTGGTGTGTAAACGCTGGAATACCTAGTTTTCTCACATCCCCATCAATACGAACCATTGGTGGGACACCTGCAGAAAGATGTAGATCCGAGGCATTATGTTTTACACTAAAATCCAGTAACTCAGTGATATCCATTTAAAATCCTTAAGTCTAAAGTACAGCTATGAGTAGTATTCAACAAAATATTGAACATATCACCTCTCAAATTCGATATGACGAGCAAAAATGTGGTCGAACTCCAGAGTCAGTGCAACTTCTAGCGGTAAGCAAAACTAAACCTGTCGAGGCAATTCTCGAAGCCTACCGAGCGGGACAAACCGCCTTTGGTGAAAACTACGTCCAAGAGGGCGTCAGTAAAGTTCAGCACTTTGCCGAGCATTATCCAGATAATCGAATCGAATGGCACTTCATTGGCCCGATTCAGTCGAATAAATCGCGACTTGTTGCCGAACATTTCGATTGGGTTCACACCATCGATCGAACCAAGATTGCTCAACGCCTGAATGATCAGCGTCCAAGCGAACTTAAACCGCTACAAGTTCTGATTCAGGTTAACACCAGTGGTGAGGCATCTAAGTCTGGTGTCACTGAAGCGGAAGTATTCGAGCTGGCGGAGTTGATTTCTCGCCTACCCAACCTCACTTTAAGAGGGTTGATGTCGATTCCTGCCAACGTGTCTGACTACGAATCACAACTCCATGAATTTCAGAAGTTGGCTACGTTGAAGCAAACACTCGAAGCACAGTTCCCAGAAATCGATACATTATCAATGGGAATGAGTGGTGATATGACCGCTGCAATCGAAGCTGGTAGTACAATGGTTCGTATTGGAACCGCTATTTTCGGCGCACGAGACTACAGCTAAATCAACAAAACGCTCACTCGCGACATAAGTTATGTCGTCAATCGTTAGAGCGTAAATGCGCAATCATCTTACTCGCCAATAGGAGCAGTAAGTAACAGCGGCGCCATTATACACCTGAGCGCACAACAAATTCTAAATATCATGATGGAAATCAGACTAATGGAACATAAAAAAATCGCCTTCATTGGTGCTGGCAACATGGTGAGAGCCATTGTTTCCGGCTTGGTTGCTAACGGATACCCAGCGCAAAACATTACCGCGACGGCTCCTTCAGAGGCTCGCCGCCTTCTGCTAGAACAAGATTTTGGCATCCGTACCACCAGCTATAACATCCAAGCTGCGACCGAGGCGGATGTGGTGGTATTGTCTGTAAAACCGCAAATGATGGCGGATGTCTGTAAACCACTGCAATCGATCGATTTCACTAATAAACTGGTGATTTCTATTGCCGCAGGCATCAACTGTTCACGATTGGATGATATGCTAGCCACCAAATTGAACTTGGTTCGTGTTATGCCAAATACGCCATCACAACTTGGGTTGGGTATGAGTGGGTTGTTCGCACCAACTCATGTAACCGAGCACGACAAAGCTTTTGCCGCAGAGTTAATGGAAGCGGTCGGTAAAGTATGTTGGGTTGAGCAAGAGTCTGGCATCAATAATGTGATTGCCGCAGCGGGCAGTGCTCCAGCATACTTCTTCCTGTTTATGGAAGCGATGCAAGCAGAAGCGATTGCGCAAGGCTTTGATAAAGAGACCGCTCGACTATTGGTTCAGCAAGCTGCACTGGGCGCGGCCAGTATGGTGGTTAGCAACCCAGAAACTGAGCTATCGACCCTGCGTGAGAACGTAACTTCGAAAGGTGGGACAACGGCAGAAGCACTGCGTACATTCAACGAACATCAACTTTCAGATATTGTCGCTAAAGCCATGCAAGCTGCTGTGGCTCGCGCGGAAGAAATGGAAAAACTGTTTTAATTATTTGGATGAACTCCGTTTAGTATCATCCATCACTTGTTAAGGGTACCTTATGAATTCAATGAGTTTTCTCATCTCAACCCTATTTGACCTGTACATCATGGTCGTAATTTTGCGAATTTGGTTGCAAGCTGCGCGCGCAGACTTCTACAACCCATTCTCGCAATTTATAGTAAAAGCGACTCAGCCGGTCATTGGTCCATTGCGCCGCGTTATCCCTTCCGTGGGGAATATTGACCTAGCAACCGTGTTGTTTGCCTACGTGTTGTGTGTGCTTAAATTTGTCGTGCTTATCCTAATAGCTTCGAACGGTTCCGTCTCTTTCAGCGCTGACTTCTTATTCTTGGGCTTATTATCATTAATCAAAGCCGCAGGTGGCCTATTGTTCTGGGTACTATTGATCCGTGCAATTTTGAGCTGGGTAAGCCAAGGCCGCAGCCCTATCGAGTACGTATTCCATCAACTGACCGAGCCAATGTGCGCTCCAATCCGTCGTATTCTTCCGGCTATTGGTGGTCTTGATTTAAGCGTACTGGTGTTATTTATCGGCTTGCAGTTCGCGAACTTCTTAATGGGCGATATCATTGGTCCAATTTGGTTCCAGCTATAATGTCAGCTGCAGTTTGGCAAGATGGTGAGGACATCATCCTGAAGCTCTATATTCAACCTAAAGCTAGCCGCGATAAAATCGTTGGCTTGCATGGTGAAGAGCTAAAAATCGCCATTACTGCTCCACCTGTCGATGGCAAAGCTAATGCACACCTAACTAAGTTCTTAGCCAAGCAGTTTAAAATCGCTAAGGGCTTGGTTAACATAGAAAAAGGTGAATTAGGACGGCACAAACAAATTCGGATAGAATCGCCTACCCAGATACCGACAGAAATTAAAGCCATCTTATGATGGCTTTTTATTTACGATTTTGTACCACACTTACTAATACCAACGACTGAGTACGCATTTTTTACCCCCTGACCAAGGTAAAATTGCAGCTATGGTTGTTTTATAACAAGTGCTTTGAGGAAGTAACAATGAGCAAATGGATTACCGCATTACTGATTAGCCTGTTGTCGTTACCAAGCTTCGCCGATCAGTTTAAAAATATGAAAGATATCGAAGTACACTATGTAGCGTTTAACTCAACATTCCTAACACCCAAAGTCGCACGTAGCTACGATATCAAACGTAATGGATACCTCGCTGTGGTTAATATTAGCGTGTTAGATAGAGCTTCATTGGGTAAGCCAGCATTAGAAGCAAAAATTGCTGGACGCGCGAAGAACCTTATCGGCCAAACTCAGACCTTGACCTTTCGTGAAGTCAAAGAAGGCAATGCGATATACTATTTAGCCGAACTGCCAATTACCCACGAAGAAACTTTTACTTTCGATATTGACGTAAAAGCTGGAAACAAAGGCTCAGGTAAGCTTAAATTCACCCAGAAGTTTTATGTTGAAGAGTAATTGGGTTGTGATGTTCCAAAAGCTTTTGGATCTAAGCAGGCTAAAAACCACTTATTAGTTAAAGAATATCTAGAGGAGAACGATTTGTTCTCCTCTATCACTATTAAAAGAGATTCCCATGAAAAAAATTGTGCTAGCAACTGGTAACCAAGGCAAAGTTCGTGAAATGGCAGATTTATTGTCTGACTTCGGCTTTGAAGTATTAGCGCAAAGTGAATTCAATGTATCGGAAGTAGCTGAAACGGGTACAACTTTCATTGAAAACGCAATCATTAAAGCTCGCCATGCCGCACAAGAAACAGGGCTTCCTGCCATTGCAGACGACTCTGGATTAGAAGTCGATTTCTTAAAAGGCGCTCCGGGCATTTACTCTGCACGTTACGCAGGCGAGAGCGCATCTGATCAAGAGAATCTAGAAAAATTGCTAGCGGCAATGGAAGGCGTACCAGAAGCAGAGCGTACAGCACGTTTCCACTGCGTATTAGTCCTCATGCGTCACGAGAACGACCCAACGCCTATCGTCTGTCACGGTAAATGGGAAGGCCGAATTCTAACTGAAGCACACGGTGAAAATGGCTTTGGCTACGACCCAATCTTCTTTGTTCCTGAAGACAACTGTGCGTCAGCCGAACTTGAACCTGCACGTAAGAAACAACTGTCTCACCGCGGTAAAGCGCTCAAGTCGTTGTTTGCTCAACTGTCTGAGCAAGTGTCTCAGTAATCACGAGCGAATTAGACCATGTTAACGCCCCCAGCACTCAGCTTGTATGTACACATCCCTTGGTGTGTGCAAAAGTGCCCGTATTGCGACTTTAACTCTCACGCGCTCAAAACCGAGATTCCAGAAGAAGAGTACATCAGTGCCCTTTTAGAAGATTTGGATACCGACATTGAGAAATACCGACTTAACGAAGCGCCACGTCCACTGCATTCAATCTTCATTGGTGGTGGTACGCCGAGTTTGATTTCGGCAGAAGGCATCGAGCGTCTACTTAAGGGCATTGAAGCGCGTATTCCGTTCAAGCCTGAAATCGAAATAACCATGGAAGCGAACCCAGGCACCATCGAAGCAGAGCGTTTTGTTGGCTACCGTAAAGCCGGGGTAACGCGTATCTCTATCGGCGTGCAAAGCTTTGAGCAACAAAAGCTTGAGCGTTTGGGGCGTATTCACGGCCAAGACGAAGCCGTCAACGCTGCTCATCTGGCGCACCAAATCGGTTTGAACAGCTTTAACCTCGATCTCATGCACGGCTTACCTGATCAAAGCATCGAACAAGCCTTGGCAGATTTGGACAAAGCGATTGAGTTGGCACCGCCGCACTTGTCTTGGTATCAGCTGACCATCGAACCAAACACCATGTTCTACTACAAGCCACCAACGCTACCTGACGATGATGACTTGTGGGATATTTTCGAGCTCGGACACCAAAAACTTGCAGCCGCGGGTTATGTGCAATATGAAATCTCCGGTTACAGTAAGCCGGGCTATCAGTGTCAGCACAACCTCAACTACTGGCGCTTTGGTGATTACCTTGGTATCGGTTGTGGCTCTCATGGCAAACTCAGTTTTACCGACGGACGTATTATTCGAACGACAAAGGTAAAACACCCGCGAGGCTATTTAGCGGCTTATCAAAATATGGTCAAACCTTATCTGCATACGGAACATGTCGTCGCGGATGAAGATCGTCCATTCGAGTTCTTTATGAACCGATTCCGCTTAATTGAAGCCTGTCCGAAGCAAGATTACGTGGACACCACGGGCTTACCGCTTAGTACGATTCAAGAAACCATCAACTGGGCGATAGAAATGGGCTACCTGAGTGAAACGCCTACCCACTGGCAAATTACTGAAAAAGGGAAGCTCTTCCTTAATGATTTGCTCGAAGCCTTTATGGCCGAAGAAAGCGAAGAGTAACGCAACCCCAAAACAAAAAAAGCCTCTCAATTGAGAGGCTTTTTATTTAGAAACTGTGTGCCGTCCTAAATAAGGTTGACACATTTCCAACCTTAGAAAATTGAACGGCCAATTCGCTCTGAGAGCAGCTCAAGCGCCTTAGTACCAGCAAGCGAGTTACCTGAAGGATCAAGCTCTGGAGACCATACTGAAATGGTCATTTCACCAGGTACTACCGCGATAATGCCACCACCAACACCAGACTTACCAGGCATTCCAACGCGATAAGCAAACTCGCCCGCGCCATCATACAAGCCACACGTTGCTAACAGTGCATTAAGTTGTTTGGTTTGCACAGGAGAAACTACAGGCTTACCCGTTTGTACCGATGTGCCCTTGTTTGCTAAATAGCTAAACGTTTTAGCCAAATCGACGCAACTCATCTTCAGCGCACAAGCGTGGAAGTAATTTTGTAGTACTGGAATCACTTCATTTTCGAAGTTGCCAAACGAATGCATGAGATATGCAATCGCCGCATTACGATCACCATGCATCATTTCGGATGCCGCAACGACTTTGTCATACACAATATGGGTATCACCAGAAAGCTGACGCACAAACTCCAACAGGCGCTGACGAGGCGCAGATAAGCGAGTTTGTAACAAATCCGCCACTACTATCGCTCCAGCATTTATAAATGGATTACGAGGAATACCTTGCTCCATTTCTAGCTGGATTAGCGAATTAAATGCCTGCCCCGAAGGCTCTTTTCCCACTCGAGACCAAATTTCTTCTTGCTTGTACAAGCACATCGCTAACGTCAAGCTCAATGCTTTTGAAATAGATTGGATAGAGAAAGGTTCATCGGCATCACCCGCCTTAATAACCTCACCTTCGTTGGTGTATACCGCAATACCTAACTTGTTGCTGGGTACTTTTGCCAGAGCAGGAATGTAATCAGCCACTTTACCTTGGCCGATTAAAGGGCGTACTTCCGCCAAAATATCTGTCAAAATTTCCACTGTCGGTTTCATTCTCTACCTTCTATTTACAAGAGAACTCGTTGAGCTCAGAGGTAAAAAAAGCCAACGTGTCGTTGGCTTTTCCATAGGGTTCGTTCGACTCAAGTCGATTATGGTTTTACTGCCACAATAATATTGCGGTTGATAGATTGATCAACACGGTGAAGATAACCGATGTAAGGCTCTTCTGAAAGTACCTTCCAACCTTGCTCTTCAAATAATGCCGCGACATCTTTCCATTTCAATGTAAATTCATTGAAAGACAACACCACTGAACCTTGTTTTTTCAATACCACTTTCCATGCAGGCAGAGCCTCTTTTAAAAGCTCTAGTGGACTGCGGTTCAGTTTGCTGTCCTTGGCATTTTTGCTGCCGTGCTGCACGCCATAAGGCAAGTCAGACACCATCACATCAACTGAGTTCTTTTTCACGACTTGATCAGCGATACGAGTATCAGCCGAATATAGCTTCATAAACTGAAGATGGCCTTGGTTGTAATCTTCTTTATTTGCTGCAGCTTCAACCACGAAACCATCCGCCACTTTCTTGCCACCCGCAGTGCGCTTTTCTTTGCTCACTTTGTGCTTAAAGCGGCCATTCTTCATGAACTTAACAATAAAGGTCTGGATCTCTTGCACCCACTTGGCGTTGATCTCAACCCCTACCACGTTCAAACCGTGGATCAAGCCTTCAAATAAGGTTGTACCTTTACCACACATTGGATCCATTAAGGTCAGTTGTTCACTTCCCGTATTGGACGCACTAATGCCGATATTCACCATCAAACGGGTAAACTGCTCGTTTGTTTTCCCGGTGTAGCGCAAAATCTGGCTCATACTTTCCGGGAAAGTGTTAAATACGGGCGCTTGAACTGGTCGAAGTAAACCATCTTCGCGCACTTCAAATAGCGCATAGTAAATCGAAGAGGCTGCGATTCTTCGCGCCTGCTCATCGGTTAGCGCTTCCTGACAAGAAAACACCAACGCAGCAGGTAAGCCAACGTCTTTACTACCAATTTCTGTCACATCCACGCCTTGTGAAGCTAAAATTGCTTTTAGCTCAGAACAGGCAATGGTCATTGCGCTATCAAAGTAAATTCGGTTATGACCCGGATTCGCTAATATCGCGTAATGGTACATCCCATGAACTCCTCTGGTTACGCAATACGCTTATATTCGATATCCCAAACACCGTGACCAAGACGGTGACCACGAGCTTCAAACTTCGTTAGCGGGCGATCGTCTGGACGAGGAACGAAATCACCATCTTTAGCAATGTTTTCGAAACCTGGCGCTTGGTTCATCACTTCAATCATGTGCTCTGCGTAGTTTTCCCAGTCGGTCGCCATGTGGAAAATACCTTCATTAGGGATAAGCTTCTCACGCACCATTTCCGCAAAACCTAATTGAACAATACGACGCTTGTGGTGACGCTTCTTATGCCAAGGGTCTGGGAAGAACAATTGCAGTGTCGATAAGCTGCCATTTGGGATCATGTGTTCGAATACTTCTACCGCATCGTGACACATTACACGCAGGTTAGTAATTCCCGCTTCGCGAGCATCGGCAAGACAAGCACCAACGCCTGGGCTATGAACTTCGATACCGATGAAGTTTTTCTCTGGCGCGTTCTTTGCCATTTCAACCAATGAAGCACCCATACCAAAACCGATCTCAAGCACTACTGGGTTATCGTTGCCAAACACCTCTTTCCAATCGAGAAGTTCAGCTTTGAAGTCAATACCCATCGTAGGCCAGCATTCATTCATCGCGCTCTCTTGACCTTTAGTCAAACGCCCTTCACGGCGTACAAAGCTGCGGATTTTGCGGATCAGCTTTCCGTCTTCGTTGTATTCGTTAGTGGTTACTTCACTCATTGATTTTGCCTGCACATTGATTAATCAAAGCGGGGATTATCCAAAGAATTTACTTAGGTGCAAGTATTTGTTGAGCTCTTGGTCTATGGCAACCCAAAAGCAACGAAACACCTCTTTATATCCCTACTGTTTATCCGTTGTACTTCTTGCCCATTATGTGGTGCAATTTTGCACCTAACCAATAATAGAATACAGAGCAAGTCGTGACACCTTTCGCCAGTGCCATCCTAGAATGGTATGACGCATATGGAAGAAAAGATCTTCCGTGGCAACAAAATAAGACCGCATACAGTGTCTGGTTGTCTGAAATTATGCTTCAGCAAACTCAGGTCACTACGGTTATTCCGTATTACCAACGTTTCTTGGAGCGCTTTCCAACCGTAATCGATCTTGCCAATGCTGAGCAAGATGAAGTCCTACACCTTTGGACTGGCTTAGGGTATTACGCCCGAGCCCGTAACCTTCACAAAGCAGCACAAGAGGTCGCCTCTACATACAATGGTGAGTTTCCTCTTGATATAGAGAAAATGAACGCCCTACCGGGGATTGGTCGCTCTACTGCTGCCGCCATTTTATCGTCTGTGTATAAACAACCACACGCGATTCTTGATGGTAACGTGAAGCGCACCCTATCCCGCTGTTTCGCAGTTGCAGGATGGCCAGGACAAAAAAAGGTTGAAAACCAGCTGTGGGAAATTGCCGAAACGCATACCCCACAAACGGATGTAGATAAGTATAACCAGGCAATGATGGACATGGGCGCAATGGTCTGCACTCGCAGCAAACCCAAATGTAGCCTCTGCCCTGTTGCTGACCTGTGTGTGGCAAAACAACAAGGTAATGTGCTCGACTACCCGGGCAAAAAACCGAAGAAAGATAAACCAATCAAGCAAACTCGTTTCGTGATGCTTCACCACAACACCGAAAATGGTCATGAGGTGTGGTTGGAGCAAAGACCACAAACAGGCATTTGGGGTGGCTTATTCTGCTTCCCACAAACCGAACATGTGGATGCAGAAAGCGACATTGAATTGCTACTGGATCAACGCGGCATTCAAGCCAGCAATATCAAACAGAAGCAAACACTGATTACCTTTCGTCATACATTCAGCCATTACCACCTAGATATCACGCCAATTTTGATTGATTTATCAAAGCAACCGGACGTGATAATGGAAGGCAACAAAGGTCTTTGGTATAACTTATCTAAACCTGAAGAAGTCGGTTTAGCCGCGCCAGTAAAACTATTGCTGGAAACGCTACCCCACGAACTTCGTTAATTGAATACAAGGAGTCATTATGAGCCGCACTGTATTTTGTGCTCGACTAAAGAAAGAAGGCGAAGGTCTAGACTTTCAACTTTACCCTGGTGAACTAGGTAAACGCATTTTCGACAACATCTCGAAAGAAGCGTGGGCTCAGTGGCAACACAAACAAACCATGTTGATCAACGAGAAGAAACTCAACATGATGGATCCAGAACACCGCAAACTGATCGAAACAGAAATGGTAAATTTCCTCTTTGAAGGAAAAGACGTTCATATCGAAGGTTACACACCGCCGAGCGAATAAAGTCGCTTGAGTTAAACAATGACATCACAACCATTTGTGGTGTCATTTTTCTATTACCTTCAATAACTCTGATACTTATGAAAAAAATTGTCTTTATCGCTGCCGCACTTTTAATGGCAGGCTGTAGCCGTGAATTCGTCGAAAAGATTTATGACGTCAACTACGAGCCAACAAACCGTTTTGCCAATAACTTAGCTGAGCTACCAGGACAATTTGAAAAAGATACTGCGGCGCTAGATGCCTTAATCAATAGCTTTTCAGGCAATATTCAAAAGCGCTGGGGTAAAAAAGAAATCAAGTACGCTGGCAAGAGTAATTACGTTAAGTACATCGATAACTACCTTAGCCGCGCCGAGGTCGACTTTCGCAAAGGCGTGATCACGATAGAGACCGTATCACCGACCGAGCCCCAAAAACACCTAAAAGACGCGATTGTCACCACCTTATTAACACCAGACGATCCCGCGCACGTCGACTTATTCTCCTCTAAAGGTATCACGTTAGAGGGGCAACCATTCCTGTATAAACAAGTTGTCGACCAAGACAATAAGCCAATTCAATGGTCTTGGCGGGCAAACCGATTTGCGGAATACCTCATCGCAAATAAAATAAAAACCAAAAATGTAGATTTCAAGAAAGCGTATTACGTCGAAATTCCCATGGTTGAAGACCACTTTTCAACTCGCAGCTACCAATACGCCGATATCGTGCGTCGAGCTTCCAAGAAATACGACATTCCAGAAGACTTGATATACGCCATTATTAAAACCGAGAGCAGTTTCAACCCATACGCGGTAAGTTGGGCAAATGCGTATGGCCTAATGCAAGTTGTACCTAAAACAGCGGGACGAGATGTGTTCAAACTCGTGAAAAAGCGCTCGGGCCAACCAAGCCCTGAATATTTGTTTAATCCAGAAAACAACATAGATACCGGTACTGCGTATTTCTATATCTTAAAAAATCGTTATTTAAGAGAAGTCCGCCACCCTACCTCTCTCGAGTACAGCATGATTTCAGCTTACAATGGCGGTACTGGAGGAGTTTTAAACACATTTCATCGCAGTGATCGCAAACGCGCAATGCAAGATCTTAATTCATTGCAACCCAACCAAGTTTATTGGGCGTTAACCAAGAAACACCCGAACGCAGAAGCGCGTCGCTACCTAGAAAAAGTTACAAATTTCAAAAAGGAATTTAACTCGAAGCAAACTTTGTAGTGACAGTTGAATAAAAAGCGTTCGAACAACCACTTTTTTGAAATTATTTAAAAAAAGTGGTTGACGCAACGCGGGAAAATCCGTTTAATAGCGCTCCGTTGCCCGGATAGCTCAGTCGGTAGAGCAGAGGATTGAAAATCCTCGTGTCGGTGGTTCGATTCCGCCTCCGGGCACCACAATTTGATTTGTTGGTGTCTTAACGAAATGTTATAACACGGACAAAAGCACAAAGAATAAAGTGTGCCGACTTAGCTCAGTAGGTAGAGCAACTGACTTGTAATCAGTAGGTCACCAGTTCGATTCCGGTAGTCGGCACCATTTTTTTGCCTCGATAGCTCAGTCGGTAGAGCAGAGGATTGAAAATCCTCGTGTCGGTGGTTCGATTCCGCCTCGAGGCACCATATTTGGTGCACTTGCTTCATAAGCAAGACACAAAAAAGAATAGTTCCTCCTTAGCTCAGTTGGTAGAGCGACGGACTGTTAATCCGCAGGTCGCTGGTTCGAGCCCAGCAGGAGGAGCCAATTTCTAGAATCTTACTTAAGTGAGATTTTAAAAACTGAAGAGATAATCTCTTCTAGAAAGAATACAGTGTGCCGACTTAGCTCAGTAGGTAGAGCAACTGACTTGTAATCAGTAGGTCACCAGTTCGATTCCGGTAGTCGGCACCATTCTTTTGCCTCGATAGCTCAGTCGGTAGAGCAGAGGATTGAAAATCCTCGTGTCGGTGGTTCGATTCCGCCTCGAGGCACCATATCTGGTGCACTTGCTTCATAAGCAAGACACAAAAAAGAATAATTCCTCCTTAGCTCAGTTGGTAGAGCGACGGACTGTTAATCCGCAGGTCGCTGGTTCGAGCCCAGCAGGAGGAGCCACTTTTAAAGCCGCATCACTTGATGCGGCTTTTTTGTATCTGCTTTATACGTCATTTCTCACTTTCCCATTTATCTGCACTTCATTTCTAAACATCAGCGAACATTAAATCCTTTCTTCAAAAACACTTATTTCACGCTAAAAATTTAATCCTCATCGTAATTTCAATACGCATTAGTATCCGAGCATATTTATCTTCACTAAGATGCCCGAGTTATTACATTTCTTCTTTTAGCTATGCCTTGCATAGTGATAACACTTTATTTGTGAGCTAAATATGAAACTAAAAACTCAAGCCTATTTATTATCTGCGATCATATTGCTAGCTCTCCTAGCTCTGACCGCAACGGGCTTATGGACACTTCGCGTCGCAAGTAACCTTGATAACAAAGCTCGAGTTACTGAGCTATTTAAAAGTGCGTACAGCATACTTACCGAAGTAGAAAAGATGGCTATCGAAGGCAAAATGCCGGAAGACGAAGCGAAAGCATTAGCCACTCGCCTACTTCGTAACAATATCTACAAAGACAACGAATACGTTTATGTCGCAGATGAAAATATGATGTTCATCGCCGCACCACTAGACCCTCAACTGCACGGAACCAGCTTCCATGACTTTAGAGATGGCAGTGGTAATAGCGTAGGCCAACTCATTCTAGATGTATTGGGGCACAAAACAGGTCAGATCGTTGAATATACCTGGAGCCAAAAACAAGCTGATGGCAGCATTGAAGAAAAACACTCGATAGCAGAAAAAACACCACACTGGGGCTGGGTTGTCGGTACAGGTATTGGCTTTAATGAAGTTAACGCACGTTTTTGGTCGACAGCACAATGGCAGCTTGTGCTGTGTCTGATTATCGCGGGAAGTATTCTAAGTGGCCTGATCATTTCGATTCGCAAAATGCTTCATCTACTTGGTGGAGAGCCTAACGACGTGCGTAAAGCAGTTCAAGCTGTCGCTCAAGGAGACATTCAGACCAGTTTTGATACTGTGGCACCGAGAGGAAGTATCTATCGTGCCGTGCAAGATATGAGTCAATCACTAGCTACCATGGTGACAAACCTAGAGAAGTCTATGCATGCACTGCGCGCAGAGTTGTTTGCCGTAGAGTCTCGATCAAATACGATTGCCGATCTTACCGTATCTCAGCAGCAATCAACGGCGATGATTGCCACTGCGATGACTGAAATGGCATCTTCAGCCAACCATGTTGCCAATTCAGCAAGCGACACCGCAAACAATACGGACGAGGCAGACAAACAAAGCCAACATACTCAGAAACTCATTCATAACACGGTTGAAAACATTCAAGGTTTAGCTTCTCAATTAAATACTGCGAGTAAAGCGGTCGCCGATCTAGATCAGGATGTAAATAATATTGTAAAAGTGCTCGATGTGATTGGTGATATTGCAGAGCAAACAAACCTATTGGCACTCAATGCAGCCATTGAAGCAGCACGTGCTGGAGAACAAGGCCGAGGCTTCGCAGTCGTTGCTGATGAGGTACGCAACCTAGCAGGACGCACACAAGACAGCACAAAAGAGATTCAGTATATGATCTCCAATCTGCAAGAAGGCTCTCGCAATGCCATTCACACAATGGAAATATGTGCAGAAACCAGTGAAAGCACTGTTACAGAGTCTAAGAATGCCTCTGAAGCTCTACAGCAAATTGTAACGGCGTTAGAATCTATCACCACAATGAGCCAGCAGATCGCTACTGCTGCCGCTGAGCAGACGCAGGTTAGCGATGATATTGCGCTACGCATAAACCTTATCGAGGAAAGTGGAGGCCAACTCAACTCTGTCGTAACCGAGAGTCAATCAAGTACTCAAAGTTTAGCTTCACTAGCGAATGAGCTAGAAGGTTGGGTAAACAAGTTCTCAGTAAAGCACTAGTTTAAAGTCAATTGTTCAATAAAAAGCACGTTTTCAGACGTGCTTTTTTGTTTTTATCGCCTTTATTTTGCAAGTGAACACACTATCAATGTTAAAACATCGCTTAAAGCATGGCGCATTGCTGCTAAAAACGCATAAAAACAGCCCACTCCGAGCACAAATTCATCAAACGATATTTTATTTTAATTTTATTGTTGACCTGAAAGCCGAAAAGCCTTTTAATACACCTCGTCGCCCGGATAGCTCAGTCGGTAGAGCAGAGGATTGAAAATCCTCGTGTCGGTGGTTCGATTCCGCCTCCGGGCACCACAATTTATTAATTGTTGGTGCTTAGCACGAACAATGTTAAAGAATAAAATGTGCCGACTTAGCTCAGTAGGTAGAGCAACTGACTTGTAATCAGTAGGTCACCAGTTCGATTCCGGTAGTCGGCACCA
>NZ_JAWPOJ010000189.1:0-1419 GCF_033344235.1 Vibrio sp. Vb1554
AAAGCATATCTTAATCCGCATCAAATGATGTCGGACGATTTCGTTTGTGTTTAAAACACGATATGAATCGGCTGGCGTAATCATTTCATGATGTTCGGAGCGTTTTACCTATGTTAATTAACAGAGTTATCCACATATAACGTTCTGTGGATAAGTTGGTTGATAAAGTGTTTTTAGCTTGAGGATTTTGATGGGTAAAGAAAGATCTTTTCTTTTTTAGGAAGTCTTGGTTGCTGGTGATTTGGTCTTAACTTGTTGTTATTTCAGGTTAAATGTATTATTTCATCGGATCGAATACGTTCACATACGATCATAACCTTGTCTTTTTTTGATCCTAGTCATTTACTCAGGTTGTGTTTAACTTTTTTTTGCAACCCATTTTTAATCAAATCTAGAATTTTTTTCCACATTACAGAATTGAGAACAGGGTCATGTATTGAGCATGCAAAAAGTGTTTTCAATCTCTTGCATATAGGCTACGCACTAGGCATCTCTAGGTAAGCCTTTCTCAACAATTCTAATTAAACGCTTTTTCTTCGTCTCAATCGGTTCTGCATCTACAGAAGGGATATGGTTGAGCTGCTGGGTAAGTGCCCATTCGATGTGCTCATCCAGTAATTTACTTTCACCAAGTCGCGCATTAAGTGCGTCTATCACCCGTTGGCTGTATTCTGCATTACCAAGTGCGACAGATATATTACGTAGCCATTGTTCGTGACCGATACGACGGATAGCAGAACCTTCCATATTTTTTAAGAACGTCGCCTCGTCCCATTGGAATAATTCAACTAAGTCTGGATTGTGAAAGCTTTCCCTGCGATGGAAATCTTCTTGTTCGGTTACGTCTGCATAGCGGTTCCATGGGCAGACGAGTTGGCAGTCATCACAGCCGTAGATGCGGTTACCCATCGGTTTGCGGAATTCTTCAGGGATGACACCATCAAACTCTATCGTGAGATAAGAGATACAGCGTCTCGCATCGACAACTTTATCTTCTACAATGGCTTGAGTCGGGCATGACGTAATACACGCTCGGCATTTTTCGCATTGGTCGACACTTGGAGTATCGACTGGCAAAGGTAGGTCAATCAGCAGTTCACCAAGGAAGAACCAAGAACCACACTCTTTATCTAAGATCAGTGAGTGTTTACCTGTCCAACCCAATCCGGCCTTTTGGGCTAAAGGGCGCTCAAGTATTGGCGCAGAGTCGACAAAAGGGCGATAACCAAACTGACCCACTTCTTCTTCTATGAGCTTACCCAACTTGTTGAGCTGCTTTCTGACCAGCTTATGGTAATCACGCCCTAGCGCATAGCGGCTAATATAAGCATGATTTTTATTCGCGAGATTTGAAGCGAATTGCGCTTCTGGCGGTAGGTAGTCCATCCGGACGCTGATAACGCGAACGGTTCCCGGTAA
>NZ_JAWPOJ010000190.1:0-1419 GCF_033344235.1 Vibrio sp. Vb1554
ATTGATCGTCCGGTTTTTGCTTGGGTACTGGCGATTCTGACCATGCTTGCAGGGATCATGTCCTTGTTCAACTTGCCAGTGTCGCAATATCCAACCATTTCGCCGACCACGATCACCATCAGTGCGCGCTATCCTGGTGCTTCTGCTAAAACGGTGGAGGACTCTGTCACTCAGGTTATCGAGCAAAACATGACAGGTCTGGATTACCTACGTTACTTGTCTTCGAGCAGTGACGCTTTCGGCAATGCGACCATTACACTGACTTTTGATAGCGAAGCCGATCCTGATATCGCGCAGGTTCAAGTGCAGAACAAACTGCAATTGGCGTTGACTTCGCTTCCTATGGAAGTGCAAAGCCAAGGTATTGTGGTGAACAAATCTAACACCTCATTTTTGATGGTGGTGGCGGTTTATTCTGACGATCCAGATTTTACACAAAACGACATTGCCGACTTTGTTGTAACCAACATTCAAGACCCAATCAGCCGTGTGACGGGTGTGGGTCAAGTACAGGCTTTTGGTTCTCAATATGCGATGCGTGTGTGGCTTGACCCGTTTAAGCTGACTCAGTTCAACCTGACGGCAATTGACGTTGCAAATGCGATCAGTGAGCAGAATGCGCAAGTGTCATCTGGTCAATTGGGGGCAGCACCTGCGCAGAAAGGTCAACTGCTTAACGCGACGATTTCTTCTGCGAGTCGTTTAAGCAGTGTGGCTGAGTTCCAAAACATCATCTTGAAATCAGATGCGAGCGGTGCAAACGTTTATCTAAGAGACGTTGCTCGTATTGAGCGCGGAGCAGAAAGTTACGATATTCAAGGTCAGTACAACGGTTTGCCGGCGTCTGGTTTAGGTATTTCACTTGGTACAGGTGCGAACGCGCTGGAAACGGCGGCTGCAGTCAAAGAGCGTTTAGCGGAGTTGAGTGAAAACTTCCCAGATGGTCTGAAAGTCGCTTATCCATTTGAGACAACACCGTTTGTAGAAGCATCGATTCAAGAAGTAGTGAAAACGCTACTGGAAGCGATTGTGTTGGTGTTCTTGATTATGTACCTGTTCTTACAGAACTTCCGTGCAACGATCATCCCGACGATTGCGGTTCCGGTTGTACTCTTGGGTACGTTTGCCATTCTTTACGCGACTGGCTTCAGCGTGAATACCCTGACGATGTTTGCGATGGTTCTGGCGATTGGTTTGCTGGTGGATGACGCCATCGTTGTGGTAGAAAACGTTGAGCGTGTGATGTACGAAGACGGGCTCGATCCAAAAGAAGCCACTAAGAAATCGATGGGGCAGATCACTGGCGCGTTGATTGGTGTTGGTTTGACCTTATCGGCAGTATTCGTCCCTATGGCATTTATGTCGGGTTCGACCGGGGTAATTTACCGTCAGTTCTCGATCACCATCGTTGCAGCGATG
>NZ_JAWPOJ010000191.1:0-1416 GCF_033344235.1 Vibrio sp. Vb1554
TTCTCGCAAGACTTGATCCGTCGTTTGGCGGATCGCCACACTGGCGTCGGTTTTGACCAATTGCTCGTGGTAGAAGCACCTTATGATCCTGAAACCGACTTCCACTATCGCATTTTTAATGCCGATGGCAGTGAAGTGGAGCAATGCGGCAACGGCGCGCGCTGTTTCGCGCGTTTTGTTCGTTTAAAAGGGTTGACCAATAAATACAGCATCAGCGTGAGCACCAAGAAAGGTAAGATGATTCTTGATGTGGAAGACGACGGTGAAGTGACGGTCAACATGGGCGTGCCAGAGTTTGAACCGAACAAAATTCCGTTCAAAGCGAAGCAGAAAGAAAAAACCTACATCATGCGCGCGGGTGACAAGACGCTGTTTTGTGGCGCTGTCAGCATGGGTAACCCGCATGTGGTGACAGTAGTGGATGACGTGGATACCGCAGATGTGGACACTCTAGGTCCGCTGCTTGAATCACACGAACGCTTCCCTGAACGTGTGAACGCTGGCTTTATGCAAGTGGTGAGTCGTGACCACATTCGTCTTCGAGTTTACGAGCGCGGCGCAGGTGAAACACAAGCTTGTGGTAGCGGCGCATGTGGCGCGGTGGCTGTGGGTATTTTGCAAGGACTTTTGGATGAGAGTGTGAAAGTATCGCTACCTGGTGGTGAGCTGCATATTTCTTGGCAAGGCCCGGGCAAACCACTCTTTATGACCGGTCCAGCAACTCACGTATTTGATGGTCAACTGTCGTGCTAGTCAAAGAAAAAGGAAACGGTTTGTCTCAAGTTGAAGCTGACGCATTAACTGCAGAAGTGGTGGCTGAATACCTAAAAGATCACCCTGATTTTTTTGTTGAGCGCCCTGAGTTGGTGGATCGTCTGTCTTTTCCACATTCGGATTTAGGTACGGTTTCGTTGGTGCATATTCAAATGAATCGCCAGCGTCAGCGTATTGAAGAGCTTGAAGAAGAGATCACCACGTTAATGTCGCTTGCGGCAAACAACGATCGTACCTTCTACGAGTTCATGGATTTGCAGGGCTCGATTCTAAAGTGCGGTGACTTCAAGCAAGTTATTAGCGCGATAGAGCTAAAAGCCAAAGATCTCGGACTGCGTGCGTATGTTCGCTTGTTTAGCCAATGCGATGCATCGACGCAACTTAGCAAAGAACATTACCAGCGTTTTGCGACCAACCACCTAAATGGCAAAGAGGCTTATTTGGGCCGCTTGCGTAAAGTGGATCGTGAAGCGTTGTTTGGCAATATGGATGTGCCAGAAATGGGTTCCTATGTGGTACTGCCGCTGGTGAAGAAGCAGACGCTTGGCGTGCTTGCGTTTTCTAGCGAAGATGGCGGTCATTTCCAACCAGATATGGATACCTTGTTTTTGCGTCACCTATCATTAGTAGTGGCACATCTCG
>NZ_JAWPOJ010000192.1:0-1415 GCF_033344235.1 Vibrio sp. Vb1554
ACTCAGTTAGCAACCATTGATAGCCTTTCTGGTATCGTATCCCCGACTGTATTAGCATCTTTTGCTTTGCTGGGGCTGTTTCCAATACTCGTAAAATGGGTTATGAATAAGGTCAGGCCAACCCCTACTCAGCCAAATGGCAGTATTTGATGAAAATCTTTATCGCGAAAAATCCAGCAGAAGCGCACATCGTATGTGAACTATTAAAAACTGAAGATATATGCTGTGAGGTGCGTGGAGAAGGACTTTTTGGTCTGAAAGGTGAGCTTCCTTTTGGCGATGATACTGATCCTTATGTTTGGCTATTAGATCCAGAACAACAATTGAAAGCTCACTCAATTATTGAAGCATTTAGGCAGCAGTCACAAAGCAACATATATGAAGACTGGCAATGTCCTCATTGCCTTGAACACAACGAAGGACAGTTTGGTGCGTGTTGGCAATGTGGATATCAAATTGGGGAGCAATGATCGTTCCCCTATTCTCTCATTTCAGGTGTCTATATTGATGGCTAGGCGACGATACTTTGTTGCTTTATAAATTCGATAGAGTGTTGGTTAAAATCTTCAGGACGCTCTACATTGCAGACATGACCGCAGTTTGGAATTTCATGCAAGATACTGAGCTTATGCGCTGCAACCATCTCTTTCACCGGTTGGATGAACATATAGTCTCTATCACCCATCAAATACAATGTCGGTATGGGTAACTCTCTGTCTTTGAAGTACTTCATCAATGGGTTTACATCCGCGGCAAGAATAAACCAGCGTTTAAACTCTTTTTGGCACAGCTTCTTTGCTTCTCGAATAAACAAATGCCTTGATTCACGCTGACTTCGTTGCGGCATCACAATGTAAGCAAACAGCTTATACAACCACATATAAGGCAAGATATGTTTACAGAAGTTACCCAACTTAACCAAAATCTGCGAACGCGTATTCAAGCGTGTCACCGCACCGCCTAAAACCATCGAACGAACTCTTTCAGAAGACAACTCCGCTAAATTTCGAACAATGATCGTACCCAACGACATGCCAACAAAGTGCGCCGACTGGATTTTTAGGTGATCCAGCACTTTTAATATATCTTGCGTCACTTCCGTGAAGGTGTAACGACTAGTTATCAACTCTTTCAAAAGCTGATTGGATTTTCCATGTCCTCGTAAGTCGATCAGCAACAAATTAAAGTGCTGCTTATATGCTTTAATTTGTTTAAACCATATCGAAGAACTGCCACCAGCACCATGCACGAAAACAACCCACTCATTACTAGTAGGATGCAGATAGGTTTTGTGAAAAAGCAGTGGCTGAGTCATGAGTCAGTATAAGTAAGATTCTTTGTGATAGAGAGTGACAGAATCCTATCACACTCCGTAAAACCAAGGTAATAAAGGCACCTCAATAGGTGCCTTTGGT
>NZ_JAWPOJ010000193.1:0-1415 GCF_033344235.1 Vibrio sp. Vb1554
GAGCTTTCGGTTCAAGCACTTGAAGAGCTTGCTGAAATTATCGAAGCTGGAACCGATATTTCAGAGGAATAGCGCTTAGGTTATTTCCAATACTCCCTGCTATTGGTCTAAGTGCTCACGAAAAAGCCGAGACTGTCGTCCTACAGCCTCGGCTTATTTTATGCCCGTTACCTGCATCTCTCTGTTAATCAGATACAAAAACGCCCGCTTTAATTGCGGGCGTTTTTTATGCTTCCAAGCTTATGATTCAAACTCTTCAATCATTTCTTGAACTTCACTCTTCGGTTTATCTGTTTGACCAAAGCCACGTAGACCAACAACGTGTACGTGTTCGTGATCTTTAAACACCTTACGTACCAGCTTGTAGGTTGTACCTTTCTCTGGGCTAATGTTCTCTGGCGCAGCAATCAACAGCTGCATATCCAGACGGTCACACAGTTCGAATAGCGTTGAAATCGACTTCGCATCCAGACGTGCCGCCTCATCGAGGAACAACAAACGACATGGGATGATGTCTTTGCTGCGTAGACGACGGGATTCTTCTTCCCAGCTCTGAACAACCATCAATAGGATTGACTGACCAGTACCGATTGCCTCACCCGTTGATAGCGCCCCAGATTCCGCTTGCAGCCAACCATCAGAGCCACGGTTAACTTCCACACTTAGCTCTAGATAGTTACGATAATCCAGTAGCTCTTCACCCAGAACCTGAGGAGAGCGTTGACCCATATCGATGTGAGGGTTCACGCGTTGGAACAGTTTTGCCATCGCTTCTGAGAAAGTGAAACGTGGAGATTCAAACAAATCTTTATGCTGTTCTTGCTGCGAAGACAGACCATGCAATAGCACTTCATGGCTTTCACGGATCTTCACGTTTAGACGCACACCTTTCACCTGACCGAACGAGATGTTCGACAAGCCTTGGTTTAGCATGCGAATACGGTTTTGCTCACGCTGAATCGTCTTCTTGATGATGCTTGCCACAGACTCAGAGCTGATTGCCAGACGGTTTTCGCGTTGAGTTAGCTCTTCAGTCAGACGCGCTAGCTCTACTTCCATTTCTTCGATGGCTTCTACTGGGTCATCTGTGCGGATGATGTCCTGACGAATACGCTCACGAAGGTGCTGGTAAACCGCAATGTAAAACAGAACTTTACGCTCTGGACGTGCATTATCTTCAGACAAACGTAACGCATCACGTAGGTCATCATTGTTTGCAACAGCAAGACGCAGCGCACCCAACGATTTATCCGACATTGAACGCAGTTCATCGGCAGACATGTACGCCAACTCGCGCTTGTGAAGACGACGTTCAACGTCGTTTTCACGTGCCAAGCGAAGTACTGAACACCAGCCAGCTTTCGCAGCAACCACGAAGGTACGCAGCTCTGCGTATTCCTTCTGAACTTTCTTCA
>NZ_JAWPOJ010000194.1:0-1414 GCF_033344235.1 Vibrio sp. Vb1554
TGCGCTTCGCCCATTCGGCTTTTAAACCTAGTTGCTGCCAGTTAGTGATGAACTGACTTTCTCCACAACGCAACGTAGCGGAAAACATCGCGTCCAATTGATTAAAGTTCAAACCTTGAATGGGATTGTCTTGATGCACAAAAATACCAATAGCATCAATAGCAACGCGCAATGCTGTAGGTTTGTAACCATGCTGTCGCTCGAACGCCTCGATTTCTTTCAAACGCATCGGGCGGCTCATTGGGCCAAACTGCGCCGTTTGCTCTGTTAAAGCAGGTGGCGCCGTTGACGAGCCTGAAGCTTGAACTTGCGCGTTGATGTTTGGGTAAATGGATTTAAACTCTTCCACCCAAAGTGTGGTCATCCCCGCCAAAGTGTCTGAGCCTACCGAAAGCAAGTTACCAACAATGCCAGTGGTTTTATGGTAGTTCGGTAAAGGCTTATCTTGAGCAACCGCCATACTCGAACAAATAAGCGCGATACAAGCGATGGCTTTACTGACTCGACGTCCCATTATTTCACCACTAAACGACTTGGAAGTACGAACGAGAACTTGCTTCCTACACCGACTTCACTTTGAATTTCCAGGTGTGAGTCATGATGGCTCAACGCATGTTTCACAATTGCCAATCCTAAACCACTGCCACCCGTATCGCGTGAACGTGCTTTATCAACTCGGTAGAAACGCTCAGTCAGTCGATGCAAGTGTTGTGGCTCAATACCATCACCACTGTCTTCAACTTCAAGGCACGCACCTTGTGCGGTTTGATACCAACGAACATGAATATTGGCTCCCGGAGGAGTGTACTTCACTGCGTTGTAAACAAGGTTGGAGATCGCGCTGCGCAATTGGTCATCATCTCCAAGCACACGAAGGCTGGTATCGACATCAAACTTGAGTTTATGTTGGTCATCACCACTTAAGCTGATCGCTTCTTTCTCTAAGACTTCAAGCATTGCTGGCACATTAACGACATCTTCCAACTCATGCATCGGCGCGGCTTCAATCTTAGATAAGGTAAGAAGTTGATTCACTAAGCTGTTCATGCGGTTAAGCTGCTCCGTCATCACCCCATGCGCTTTAGTCCACATCGGGCCGACGATCATGTCTGGGTCTTCCGTCATCTCCAGATAACCTTGTAGTACGGTCATCGGAGTGCGTAGCTCATGAGAAACGTTGGCGAAGAAGTTACGACGCATTCCTTCGAGTTGCTTAAGTTGGCTCACGTCACGCACCACCATCAGGTGTTCACCTTCCGTGTAAGGCACGATACGCAGTTCTAACATACGTTCGACATTCAACGGCGAGCGCATTTCTAGCGGTTCGGAGAAATCTTTTTTATTGAGGTACTTGATGAAATCTGGAGTTCGAATCAGGTTCGAGATAGGTTGACCGGAATCTTCTGGCCAATGG
>NZ_JAWPOJ010000195.1:0-1411 GCF_033344235.1 Vibrio sp. Vb1554
CCTTTTCTATATAGATAGATAGTGATAGGGTCATCTGTAATCAGGTGGCCCTGTTTTCTCTATATCTAAGTAAGGAATAAAGGTAAGGACATGACCCCGCAAATCGATCGTTACGCCGTGTTTGGTAACCCTATCGGGCACAGCAAGTCGCCATTTATCCATACGCTCTTTGCTCGTCAAACTAATCAGTCCCTAACATACACCGCAGAATGTGCGCCAGTGGGTGGATTTATCGAGGCGGCGAAAGCATTTTTTGCTGACGGCGGCAAAGGCTGTAACGTGACCTTGCCTTTTAAAGAAGATGCCTATCAATTTGCCAGCCGTTTGACCGAGCGTGCTCAGCTTGCTGGAGCAGTGAATACACTTAAGAAGCTTGATGATGGTGAAATCATTGGGGACAACACTGATGGTGCAGGCTTAGTGCAAGACTTGTTGCAACATCAAGTCGTTTTAGAAGGCGCACGCATCCTGATCATAGGAGCTGGTGGTGCCGCTCGAGGAGTGATTAAACCATTGCTCGATCAAAAACCAATATCTCTAACGATAACTAATCGTACATTTTCCAAAGCCGAAGAATTGGCAGAATTGTTTTCTGCGTATGGCCCTGTTAAAGCAAAAGAGATGAATACCATTGCTGAAGAGTTCGATGTCATAATCAACTCTACGTCTGCATCATTGAGTGGTGAGTTACCTGCGATCTCTTCCTCGGTGTTCGCCGCCAATAGTACAAGCTACGACATGATGTATGGCAAAGGTGATACCACATTTAACCAATGGGCTAAGCAACACGGTGCGGCACATGCTTATGATGGTTTAGGTATGTTAGTTGGCCAAGCTGCTGAGAGTTTTATGTTATGGCGCGGTCTTCGTCCTGGGGCCAAACAGATTTTGCGTGAATTAAGAAAGAACCTTGAAGGTCAATAAGCGATGAATCAATCCATCTTATTCCCAGACATGCAATCATGGGATGAAGTATCACAATCAGTAAACTTTGTGGCGCAACAATCTGGTGCGCTAATAGAATGCTTTGTGACGAAACAAAAGTTAGAAAAGTTATCTGGCTCAGAGTTAGATACGGAGCAGGCCGTGATCGCCGCTTTTATTGACTACCGATTTGATCTGGAAGAAATAGCAGAAGAGTTAATAGAAGATGAAGCCTTCAACGAAGAAGGCCATATTATCATCGGCTAACAGACCTTTAGTTCAAGTCTTCTACTTCATGTAAGTAGTCGTTTTTGTTTTGAACATAGTTATTGGCAGACTTTTGCAAAAAAGCTCGTTCTGTCTCTGATAGAGGGCGAGCTTGTTTTACTGGACTACCGACATAAAGATAACCGCTTTCTAATCTCTTTCCTGGCGGTACTAAACTGCCCGCTCCAATCATCACCTCTGATTCAATAACGACAGCATC
>NZ_JAWPOJ010000196.1:0-1407 GCF_033344235.1 Vibrio sp. Vb1554
AACACGTACTCATGCTCTCCGATTTTGCCTTCTTCTTCACCGGCCCCTTTGCCCACAATCGTCACCAAACGGCCTTGGCTAAATGCAACAGGTTCTAAGTAGCCATCAAAATACACGGCGAAACGACCCGTAGGCTCTTGGTCAATATCAGGTTTGCCCGATTTATTGATAGGTAGATTGACGATCTCTAGGCGTGTTTTGTCTTTGAAGTTGTCCACTTTCGCAATGATACCGCCGAGGCGAACATCATTCGTGACCTCTCCTTGAGACTCAGCAAAGGCCTTATAGTCGGTAACGACTTGCTCTGTACTAGCGTTCAACTCTTCAGGAAGAGAGCTGCATGCAGACAAGCCAAAAGCGGCAACCAAAACCAAAAACAACCGTCCAAAAACCTTCATAAACCACCATTTAATCTATTAATACCAATTCGAGGAAATTCATACATAGATATCGACACCCAGTAGCTGAGCCAGTTCCTCTTTTTTAGCTCGATTCATGACATCCATGTACTGCTCCATGGCTTTGCGAGCATTACCTTCCGGCAAATCATATTGTACTTGAGCACGATGAATTTGGGACTCATCAACTTGTTTTATGGAATGCGCGACTGCGTTTGCCACCTTTGAAGGTTGACCAACGGACTGCTTATTTTGAGCTTTCTTTACCTGCCCTTTTTTACCCACTTTATTGGTACGGTTGGTACCGGGTATCAGTGAAGGAGGTAAACCATTAATCGACGCCATAACGCTCCATAAAAAGACAGGGCTACCGCCCCGCCTTTATTTTTTCCCTAATTATTCGCGGCCTGGAAGCTTCTTCCAAGTCACGTTATCACGCAGGTAAACTGGGCTAGATTCTTCAACAGGAACCGTATTGCCTTTTTCTAGTTCTTGCTTAGCTAAAATCACAATGTCTTGTGAGTCAGGGTACAATACCTCACTGTCTGCAGTGTTAAACGGCAGGCCTGTCAGTTCTTCCTGATACGCAGACCAACCTGTACCAGCTGTTGTCCACGTTTTAGAGTCAGCTTGTGCTTCTTCCGCCAAACGAGCTGGTGGAATCACACATTCTTCATCAACACCCATCCATTCGCCGTTTTCTTGGCGAGAATAACGTGCCCAGTAAACTTCGCTCATGCGCGCATCAATCGCTACAGCGACATCAGTTGCACCATGCAGGCGGTAGCTTGCTTGTGCCATCGCAGCCAATGTTGAAACACCAATCATCGGCAGTTCTGCACCAAATGCTAGGCCTTGAGCGATGCCAATACCGATACGAACACCAGTAAAGCTACCAGGGCCACGGCCAAACGCTAGTGCATCCAAGTCTTGTAGAGTTAGACCCGCTTCTTTCAGCACTTCGTCAACCATTGGCAGCACTTTTTTCGTGTGGTCACGAGGTGCCACT
>NZ_JAWPOJ010000197.1:0-1405 GCF_033344235.1 Vibrio sp. Vb1554
TTTGCTTGGTTTACGTTGACAACGTCTAACCCTTTTGAGTTCGCAAAAACATTGGCGGTAGAAGGACGTGATTTGAATCCAATGCTGCAGGACATCGGATTGATCATTCATCCGCCACTTTTATATTTAGGTTACGTTGGTTATTCCGCCATTTTGGCGTTTGCACTTGCGGCGTTATTAAGCAAACGGCCTGTCAATGAATGGTACCGTTGTACGCGAAAGGCCGCGTATTTTGCCTGGGGAACTCTGACTGTTGGTATCCTTGTCGGCTCTTGGTGGGCATACAATGAACTTGGCTGGGGAGGCTGGTGGTTTTGGGACCCAGTAGAAAATGCCTCTCTATTGCCGTGGTTAACCGGCACTGCACTCCTGCACAGCGGAGTATTAGCAAAGAAAAATCAGGGAGCGTTGTGGAGCACATACGCGTTGGCGTTTGCGACCTTTAGTTTAAGCATTCTCGGGACATTTATCGTACGTTCTGGCGTATTAACGTCGGTGCATGCTTTTGCTGTGGATCCTACCAAAGGTTTAGCCCTGCTTGCTGTGCTTAGTGCGTTAGTATTGATGACGTTTGGCGTACTGATTGTGCGTGGAGATGCCATCAAACCATTTAGATTACGTTCCTTGATTAGTCGTTCTTATATGGTGTATGTGGCCATTGGACTTTTGGTCATATCCACGGCGATCGTCTTTTTAGGTACGTTCTACCCGATGATTTATCAATTGCTAGGGTTGGGAAACATCTCTGTTGGTGCGCCGTATTTTAATAGCTTGATATTTTCTCTTAGTATTTTCGCTTTGTTGGCGTTAGCCATGACGCCAATTTTGCGGTGGACAAAAGGAGTGCGCGCGAACTGGAAAGGGCAATTCGCCTTCGCAAGTACAATCGCATTAGGTGTCGTAGCCGTCTTTATCTTATCGGTTGATACCGTACGTATTGGGACAATTACAAGTGTATTTTTAGCTGCTTGGGTTATTGCTACGCACACTATGTTATGGCTGAATGCCGAAAATAAAGGGCCACTAATCAAGATGGTATTAGCACACGTCGGTTTTTCTGTAGCCGTTGTGGGAGCTGTCTTCAACAGTGAATACTCGTACCAATACAACTTGCGAGTAGAGCCTGGTGTTTCACATCAAAGAGCAAACATTGGTATCGATTATCAAGGTATGGATTGGGTAATAGGGCCAAATTACACCGCAGAACAAGCAAGGATCATTTTGCGCCTTGATGATCAGGCTCGCTATGTATTACAACCTGAAAAACGCCATTATCCCGTGCGAGTAATGAACATGACTGAGCCCGCGATTCTGAGTTTATGGCACGGAGACTATTATCTGACGTTGGGGGATAAAGTTGGCACAAACGCTTATGCGATAAAAGTTCAGTACCGGGCGGGGATTT
>NZ_JAWPOJ010000198.1:0-1393 GCF_033344235.1 Vibrio sp. Vb1554
ATAGCGGCACGGAAGTTATGTTGGCTACAGTACCAAGCACCTTGGTTCTGAGGTTCTTCCTGACACCACACGAAGTCTTCGACGTTAGTGTATTGAGCAATAGCCGCTTGTACTTCTTCCATCGGGAATGGGTAAAGCTGCTCAATACGCACGATTGCTACGTCTTCTTGCTCGTTGTTGCGACGCTGCTCAAGAAGGTCGAAATACACCTTACCCGAACAGAACACGACGCGTTTCACTTTGCTTGGCTCCAAGTTATCCACTTCAGGGATCGCTGCTTGGAACGTACCTTCTGCAAGGTCTTCTAGAGTCGAAGTACAAAGAGGATGACGAAGCAATGATTTAGGAGACATTACAATCAATGGTCGACGCATTGGGCGTACTACTTGACGACGAATCATGTGGTACACCTGAGCTGGCGTTGATGGTACAACGACCTGCATGTTTTGCTCAGCACACAATTGAAGGTAACGCTCTAGACGAGCAGATGAGTGCTCCGGACCTTGGCCTTCGTAACCATGAGGCAGAAGCATCGTCAGGCCGCACAAACGTCCCCACTTTTGCTCACCAGACGAAATGAATTGGTCAATAACCACTTGTGCGCCGTTAGCGAAGTCACCAAACTGCGCTTCCCAAATGGTCAAACCGCCAGGTTCAGCTGTTGCATAACCGTACTCAAATGCAAGAACAGCTTCTTCCGACAACACAGAGTCAAAAACTTGGAAAGGCCCCTGCTTGTCATGGATATTCGCTAGCGGGATGTAAGTGCTTGCATCTGATTGGTTGTGAAGAACTGAGTGACGATGGAAGAAAGTACCACGACCTGAGTCCTGACCAGAAATACGGATACGCTTACCATCGTCTACCAATGTCGCGTAAGCCAATGTTTCAGCCATACCCCAGTCAATAGCCTTCTCACCTGTCATCATTGCTAAGCGATCGTTGTACAGCTTGTTTACTCGGCTTTGCAGCTTGTGGCTTTCCGGGTACTGACATAAACGATTACCTAGTTCGACAAGGCGTTGCTTATCGTAGGTCGATTCCCATTGCATATCCCACTCGTGTCCCAAGTAAGGAGACCAGTCTACAGAATGCAATGCCATCGGACGCCACTCTTTCACCACGACTTCCCCGCGGTCAAGTGCATCACGATACTCGTTCACCAACTGCGTTGCAGTTTCAATATCCTACTCATTCTTATCAATCAGAACATCGGCGTACAGCTTACGAGGAGTTGGGTTCTTTTTGATTTTTTGGTACATCAACGGCTGAGTCGCGTTCGGTTCATCCGCTTCGTTGTGACCATGACGACGGTAACAAACAAGGTCAATCACGACATCGCGTTTAAACTCGTTGCGGTAATCCAAAGCAATACGTGTCACAAAAGCGACAG
>NZ_JAWPOJ010000019.1:0-102457 GCF_033344235.1 Vibrio sp. Vb1554
ACTGGTTGCCGCCCACGAAATGATCGCCCCGATGGAAACAATGCTCCATACCGAACCACTCACGCCACGAATTTCTTTAAAATTTAAGGTCAAACTGCCTTCAAATAAAATCACTGCCACCGCCAAAGAGACCAACGGAAAGAGCAAATTACCTAATATCTCATCAGGATTTAACCACTGCATAAATGGCCCGACGATCAGCCCTGCCAACAACAAAAATAAAATCGCTGGCAAACGCAATCGCCAAGCTAACCATTGGCAACCTAAACCAATAACCCCAACCGCTGACAGCACCAGCGCTTCATTACCCACTTGCATCAATAATTACCTGTTTTTGTCTTTTTTCGCGTGAATGCGCTATACCCGAATACATTCAGCCTTACGGTCAAATAGAAACAACCGAACGTGCAAATCAAACGACTGACCTTCGATGACATCGCTACGAAACGCACATGTTTGAAGTCCTTTGGCGATCGCATCAGAACTATGAATATAGTTGACCCCCAATGACTTAACGACTCATTTTTGTTCATCAGGTCTTAAAGTGGCACACAAGTGTGCGACTTTGTCGAATTCATCATTACGCATTGAGTTTCATTATGTAGAATGATTTCTGAAGAAAGCGCGGAACCTAGCACTATATGAGGCTAAGGCATAGAGCATGAACTAAGCTTTAGCGTAAGTGCTCAAAGTTAAGAATCGTGGGTCACGCGACGTACGCAAGGAGAAATGGATTGTACGTAATACTAGCACTGTTCATGGCGTGTCTCGCCATCCTCATCGGAGTGAAAGCCGCCAACCGAGCTGCACTTTTAGAAAAAGAACTAGCCAAACTTCGTGAGGAAGTCACATCACTACGAGCCAGTGTCCATGGGGGCTCAAACCCACAAGTGCACCAACAATCCAGCATCGAAAAAGACACACCATCTGTAGCGACGTCACCTCACATAGAATCACAACAGAAAAATGTCTCATCCTCTGGGGAACATGATCCAGCTGCCAACCTAGATTTTGACCAGAGCGCTGCGAATCAAGGGTACGCCCAGACAAGAGAAGTGCAACTGGATGTTTTTAGTCAAGAAAATGAGTCATTCCTTCAGAGTAAAGTTCAGAGCCTGCTTAGCAACATTCAAGAAAATTGGTTGGTTTGGGTAGGCGCATTGGCCATGCTGATCGGTGGAGGTTATCTCGTACAGGTGATTGGTAGTCACATCCAGTTTTCGCCATTTATGCGAGTGTCCTTTGCCTTTGTGATCTCATTACTTATGGTGCTTGTTGGCGAGTGGTTTCACCGTAAAGAACAACAGAATCCGCAACGGGCAGCACGAGCCCAAGGCTTTACGTATGTTCCTGCTGCCGTTACCGGTACGGGATTAACGGGCATTTACTGCACCGTCATTTTTGCCTTTGTGGTTTATCAAATGCTAACGCCAAGTATCTCGTTGATCATTTTGGCTTCAGCAGCATTTTTCAGTTTAGCATTATCATTGCGACAAGGGCCGTTAATGGCCGTGCTTGGCTTAATTGGTGGCTACACAGCACCACTGTGGATTGGAGGTAGTGAACCCAACTACTTTTTGTTAGCCGGATACATCTGCGCGATTTCGTTCGCGGCGACCTTATTGATGCAAAAAGTGCGTAGGGCATGGATTACGCCAAGTATCGCGATTCCACATGTCATTTGGATGTTGCTGTTGATTGAGAGTGTACCAACAGAACTGTTGTTCTCGTGGCTCGTGATTTATCTCTCCATCACTTTGTATCTCATTTTCGCGGTTCCGAGAATGGGTTGGATGCTCAATCCTCGCTTTCGTCACTATCAAAGCAAGTGGACAAACTCGCCGACCGCTACCGCTCTCGCAATTGTATTATTGACCTTTTCTGCCGTCACCAGAATGCCGGAGCTGAACACTCTACAAATGGCGTACTGTTATACGCTGCTTGTTGCGATCATCTGGCTACCAGCACTTCGTACAGGCTGGTCATTACGTGTATTTTTGCCATCCATTCTCGTCTCGGCAACCGCGCAGATTGTTCTTACTATCGCTTTTGATGCGCTGTATATGTTAGAGCGAGAAGCTAGCATCCTATTCGCATTGGCGGTGAGTATTGCGCTGATCTGCTATCGAACATATTGCCAATCACTTAGTGGCCGTTCGCAACTCAGTGGGCTGCTTCTGCTGGTACTGGCTCCCGCGATGAGCTTAATTACGTTGTTTTATATTGACGAATTTATGCAAGGCTACCTTTGGTATTGGACTGCATTCTGCGCATTGATGGCCACTTACTACGTTGTGCTTGGTCAGCGTGCACGTTCGTTGGCATTAGAATGCTCTGCCGTTATGCATGCTTTAATCGTAGGTATCGCTTTTGTTTGGTTGAGCGACACTTGGTTAACAACAGCAATCTCAATACAAGTTGCGATAATGGCCTTACAGGCTCAAGTCGGGTTATTTCGACCTGCGAGTTGGGCGATTAAAGTGGCAATGGGAATACTGGTTATCCGACTCACGCTGCTACCTTTCATACCCGAATGGCAACCGGTAGAAGCTGGGCATTGGGCTTGGGTTCTGGTGAGTTATCTGCCTTCTCTCTTCATCTTGTCTTATGCTCGTTCAACACTAAAACAAGTGGACCGAGAACTGACCAACTGGTTTGAAGGGGCGTTTTTACATGTATTCTTAATGGCATTGTTCACCCAAACTAACTACTGGTTAACGGGGCAATATGGTTACTTGGGGAACATCGACTTCACAAGTGCGGCAGTCTTTGCCAATCAAGCATTAGTTATGGGTTTGGTATACAGCTACCGCAGCCAATTTGCGCAACGCTTAAGCCGTATCTACGAAATCTATAGTTACTTGCTTTGGTGCGCGTTCGCTATATTGATTATTTTGCTTAATACGGCAGAATCGCCGTTGGTGACTGATAACGTCTCGGCACAAGCACTTCCCATCTTTAACATGCTGAGTATCGGCTGGCTGTTACCAGCTTGCATCCTGCTTATCGCAACCTTTAAACGCTGGAATACGTTGCAAGTTCATCGATTTGCGATTGCTAGTCTAGGCTTTTTACTTGCAGCCATTTGGTTGGGGATGTCTATCCGTCAATTCTGGCAAACCACATCGATGATGCTGTATCAGCCAACCAGCATGGCAGAGTTGTTCAGTTATTCAGTGGCTGGCTTGCTCGTAGGTGGATTGCTGACTTGGCGCGGCGTGACCCAACAGGGGCTGATGATGCAGCGTGTCGGTCTAGTGGTCCTTGCCGGTGTCGCACTGAAAGTATTCTTATGGGATGTGAGCTCTCTGGATGGGTTCTGGCGAGCAATAAGCTTCTTAGGCTTAGGTGCATCTTTGATAGCACTTGGATGGCTATTCCAGAAATTGAATCGTTCGGTGGCAAAAGCACTCGAGCCCTAGACGAGTCAAAGAGAGATTCCCGACAGTGCGCTGTTTTCGTTATTGGGGGACGATAACAGTGTAAAGCCGGGAATCATTGGAGTGTTCGTTACTTCAGTAAAGCGACCACGGTATGACGACGCACGTTTGCTTGCGCATTCAATGCCTGAAAAGTTGAAGTAAACTCGCCAGACTTTTGCATGAATCCATCCAGTTTTGCATTCACTTCATTGACTGAAAGCTGTGCGGTTTTGGTTTGGATAGAACGCATTTGAGTATTCAGTTCACCATGAAAAGCTTTCGCTTCCTGCAAGCTCGTTTGAACTTGTTTCAGATGCTGATTTACTTTGGCAATCGTCTGCTTGATGCCATCGCGTGAGCCTAGATCAAACCCGAGCTCCGCAATACCATCTGGCTCAGACTTTAAGTTCAAAACGTTAGGCTGCCCCGCAGGGAATCGGTGCCCTTCCCCCGTTACCATCACCTTTTGCTGCATTTGTTGATAAGCGTTGTCTCTGGCTTCAAATAAAATGCTGCCATCATCGGCTAACGAGGCTCGCATTCCTAACGCAATCAAGCTGCGATCCAGCATTTTGACCGTTCGCTCACCGTCTGATTGTCCATCAAACTGAATCATCACCGCTTGACCTTGAGGAAAATCCAAACGGATTTGCTCGGCCTTGTCGCTTAAGCGATGAACATTCAAACCTGGAATAGAAAAGCGACGAATATCCGCTTTATCCAGTTTTAAGTGCAGTTCGTTATTTAGGACTTTCTGGCCATCGAAACGTGCTTGCTCAACGACTTTTTGGATGGTGGCTTTAGAACGAACCAATGTATCCTGCAAACCAGGAACATTTTGTACGCCTTGATTAATAGCTTGCGTCAAACCACGTTTAATTTGCGTGAGCTCTTTGCCAATCACCTGCAGCGATTTGGACGCGATCTGAACCGCCGTGGCTTGCTGCTGACCCTGTGTAAGCTGAATACCAGATACAGAGTAGGCTGACGCAGTGTCAGCCTGAATTTGCGCCGGGCGCGGTTTAATTGCCGTACTTGAGTCTGCAGAACGGGTCGGCATGATAGAGGCTTGTTCTTGTCCACCTAAGCGTATGCTATGGGGTCTAACCTCTACTGTACTCATTACCATAAAAAGAACTTCCTAACCTTATAATCGGTCAAACAACGACAAACCATCGATCTTCACATAGCTTGCTTGCGTTGCTTGCAAAGCGGCCATGTAATTACTCAATCGTACCGACGCTTCACCATAGTCCAGAGCAGAGAGGTCTCCAGATACTTTGTCAACGAACAGCTTGTTTTCACTGTGCGCGCCACCAACAAGATCTAAGTTGTTGTGTCGACCACCAATCTCAGTCATGGTCCCTAGTACGTTTGAAAAAGTATCGTCGATAGCGCTGATACTCGCCTCAACTTCAGCTCTGAAGTTGGCGGTAGGGCTCTCAAACTCTTTGATCAGCGCATCAATTTGGTTAAGCACGTTATGGCCTCCCCCAAGGTCCAATATTTCTTTTGCAGTCATATTGGAATCCATCGTGACACCTTTAGCAATTGTTACTACGCGCTTGTCACTATTACCTTCAATTACGTAGCTGCCGCTCGCTTTACTTACAGCCGCAGTATCCGTTTTAGTACCAGAGAAAAGGTAGTGCCCTTCTTCATCCTGCGCGTTAAAAGACGACTCAATAGAGTCACGGTAACTCTTAAGCTCTGTAATCATACCGCCACGACTTTCGTCAGTAAGAGAGCCGTTCGCACCCCAAAGCGCGATGTCTCGCATGCTTTTTAAGCTTTCTTTGATCGAATCTAAATGGGTTTCTTGACTCGATAGCGTCGTTTTTACGTTTTCAATGTTGTTTTTGTACTGAGCAATCGCACTGGTTTCTCGGTCTAAGTTAAGCAACTTGATCGAAGCCATTGGATCATCAGACAGCTTGGTTAAGCGCTTGCCAGTAGACATCTGTTGCAGAGCTTCGCCTAATCCCGCGCTATTGCTCTGCAAGCTGTGCAACATCATTTGACTAAATTGATTGTCACTAATTCGCATCTAAACTTTCCTCTTAGAATAACTGCAGAATAGAATCGAGCAGTTGATTTGCTGTGCTGATCACTTTCATGTTGGCATTGTGCGCATTAGCAAACATCATTAGGTTAGCCGCTTCTTCATCGCTGTTTACGGAACTAACATTATCGCGAGCTGCGTGCGCTTGCTTGTTCATGGCTAACTTCGCTTGATAATCAGCATTAGCTTGGCGTGCTTTAATTGCGGTTTGACCCACCATTGAACTAAAGGCATCGTTCAAGCTTACTGAGCCGTAACCTGATACCGCCACTGGCTTGTTGCTTAACTCGATCAATGATTGCAACGCATCTGCGTTACCAGGTGTGCCATCACTTGAGAACGCAAGCTCATCTGGAGTTAGCTTGGTAATATCCAAACTGGCTGCAGGGTTTGCTGGGTCATAGCTGAACAAAGGTTTACCTGGGTTGCCATTTAAGTCTTTGCCAGTTGCAAGCACGGCGTTGTATTCATCCGCGAGAGCTTTCGCCATGTCATTCAGAGCCAATTGGTTTGGTTTCAACACTTCGGTTTGATAGTCATTAATCGCACCTAATTTGCCACCAAGCGAGTCACCAATCGCAAAACTTTGATTCGAGAACGTGACGTGTAAGTCCGCCAAGTAAGGATCACTCGGGTCAGGAATGGCTTCCAGTTTGCCATGGTCCGTACCCATCACAAGCGGTTGACCAGAGGTTAGTGTGACCTGAACACTGCCGTCATGCTGCTGTGTTGTTTTGATTTCAATGGTTTGAGATAACTCACCGATTAACCTATCTCGTTCATCCATTAACTGTGATGGGTTACCACCTGTACCTTGCATCTCTACCAGTTGCTTGTTCACCTTCGCGATATTTTCCATAAGGCTATTCGCGTGGTTAAGCGCTGCATTACGTTGATCGCTCATGTCTTTATGTTGATTGTATAAAGATTCGGTAAGCGTATTAAAACGGCGGGCCAAAGCTTCAGATTCGTTAATGATCTGCTGGCGGTAAGGTATGGATTCCGGCTTAACGGTCGCATCGTTAAGCGCAGCGTTTAGCGAGTCCAAGCCAGCCGATATACTGAAACCATCGGCACCAAGCGTATTCTCCAGCTGACTCATGTTACTGGTGTATCCAGATGCGTATGCCGCCATACTGTTAGTCGACCACGTTTGCTTAATCAGAAATTGATCAGTAACGCGGCGAATGCTAGTGACTTCTACCCCTAAACCTGGACTTAAGCGATTGGCTTTACCATCATCGACAGACGCCATCAACGCTTGTTGACGACTGTAACCCACGGTATTCACGTTTGCCACGTTTTGCGCGGTTACGTCTAGGGCCACACGGTTCGCGCCTAAACCTGAAAGGGCAATATTAACTAGGTTCATTTACAGCTCCATTTTTCTGATCAACGGCTGAGAAAACGCGGTAGTCATACCGGCCTCACCGAATACCTGTTTAACAGAGGCGACGGCTTGAGAAGCGGTATTAAATAGGCTTGAATTCTTCTCCACCTCTTTAGAATCTACTTGTGAGATAGATTCAGAATTCGAACCTTTACCATCGTTAGCGGATGAGATGTTGCGCGCAGCATCGAAAGCAACCTCACGCATAGACGGGCTCAGCTGCTGGATGAGCATATTGGCAATGCCTGAGCTCTGTTTCTTTGCTAGTTCCATCGCCAGCTGACCGTCATACATATCACGGAACACCCCTTGTTGCTGACTGGCAAACGGGCTGTCTTTATCAGCAAGAGCGTCACTACTGCTGCGCATTTGGCGTAACACCATTTGTAGGAACATTGCCTCAAATTGACCTGCGACGACTTCAAGTGCGCCTTCTTGATCACGACTATGCTTGATGTTAGCCAATGCACTATTGTCGTGATAAAGCATCGAATTTAACTGAGTTTGTTCATTGGTACTGTCTAGCTTCATCCTTAACTCCTTATATCACGACCAATTCAGCGTTCAATGCACCCGCTTCACTCAAAGCTTGCAGGATAGACATCAAGTCTGTAGGCGTGGCACCTAAACTATTTACCGCATTAACTATGGTGTTAAGTTCCGTGCCTGGAGGCCAAATCACCATCTGAGCAAGATCTTCATTCACATCAAGGTCCGTTTGGTTAACGACTTTCGTATCGCCATTTGCAAACGCATTAGGCTGACTAACTTGTTGTGATTCAGAAATTCGCACGGTCAAGTTACCGTGACTTACTGCTGCTTCACTCACTTTGACACTCTTACCGATCACTACGGTGCCAGTGCGAGAGTTAAAGACAATACGAGCAGGTTTACGGCCTTCAACGACGCTCATTTCTTCAAGCATCGACATCATGACGACACGCTGCTGTGTATCTTTTGGTGCACGCATATCAATGCGCGCTTTATTGATCGCAACTGCAACGTTAGGCCCAAAAGTGTTGTTAATTTCACGCGCAATATTTTTTGCTGTAGTGAAGCTAGGCTTGCGCAGGTTTAGGGTGATTTCATCACGTTGGTTGAAATCGGTTTTGATTTCTCTCTCTAAAGTCGCACCATTCGGAACGCGACCCGCCGTTGGTGTGTTTACTTCTACTTTGGAGCCACTTCGCCCCTCTGCAGATAAGCCCCCCACAACCACGTTGCCTTGCGCAATCGCGTACACTTCGCCATCAATACCACGTAAAGGCGTTAGCAATAACGTACCACCACGAAGGCTCTTTGCATCACCGATTGAAGACACAACCACATCCAACGTTTGTCCTGGGCCTGCCATTGGATCAACGGACGCTGTCACACTCACAGAAGCCACATTTCGTAGCTTAGGGTTCATACTGTCATCAATTTGAACCCCAAACTGACGTAGCATGTTGGTAATAGATTGAGAGGTAAATTTCACTTGGTTTCGGTCACCTTGGCCGGCTAAGCCAACCACCAAACCATAACCAACCAGTTGGTTTTCTCGAATGCCGCGAACATCGACCAAGTCCATGATCGGAATTTCCGCTTCAGCACGTGAAGTGCCTGGTAGTCCCAAGGTCAACACCAATAGGAGAGACATAAAGAAAGATTGCATTGTCTTCATTAGAAAGGTACCCATGGGCTGTTGAAGAACTGAGTTAGCCACCCGGCTGCGTTGCTGTCAGCTAGCGCTCCGCGACCTGCGTAGGTAATTCTTGCATCAGCAATTCGTTGAGAAGAAACTTGGTTACTGCGGTTAATATCATCCACACGGACGATACCGGTTAGACGAATAAACTCGTCGCCTTGATTCAGACGAAGCCATTTTTCACCGCTGATACGCAATACGCCATTAGGTAATACTTCGTGTACCGTTACCGTAATGGCACCTTGAAGCTTGTTGCCTTGTGAACTTGATGCACTGCCATCGAAGTTACGTTTGCCATCCACGCTAACCCCTAACTCATCGATAGTTTTCGTGCCTATGGTCGGCGCCACAAAGTTAATTGCTGAACTTTTACCGAACTTAGTACCCGCATTTTTACTCGATGAGGTTTCTTCTGATAATTGAACCGTTAATACATCGCCAACTCGGTAAGCACGACGATCCTGGAACAGGGTCATCGTGTATTGGTGACGATAAAGGCTACCAGATTGGGTTTCCGGCAGCGTGTAATCGAGCGTTGGTGGTGCATATTCCTCAGCATTCGGCTCAGGCGGAATAAATTCCTGACGGCCAGCACATCCCACCAGCAACACGGCGGCTACTGCCCAACTCTTAGAAAGCCATTTCATTGCTTTTTCCTTCATCATCACCAATTTCATACTTACATTGATTGCGAAACAAACTTCAGCATGTCATCTGCAGCAGAGACCACTTTCGCATTCATCTCATACGCACGTTGAGTGGTGATCATGTCGACCATCTCTTCTACTACTTGTACGTTTGACCCTTCCAGTGCACCTTGCTTGATAATGCCGGCACCATCAGCTCCTGCAATCAGCTCATCAGCTGGACCGCTGGCTTCCGTTTCACGGAATAAGTTGCCACCCATGGCCTCTAAGCCTGCTGGATTGATGAATTTTGCAAGTGTAATTTGACCAAGCTGCTGAGGTGTTGGATCGTCTGCTGTTGTTGTAGTCACGGTGCCATCAACACCCACAGAGAAAGAGACCGCATTGTCTGGGATCTGGATTTGAGGCTCTAAAGGCAGGCCCTGACTGTTCACCATTAAGCCTTCTGAGTTTCGATGGAACTGACCATTACGTGTATACATGATCTGTCCGTCCGAGTTTTCTATTTGGAAGAAACCCTGACCCATTACAGCAAGATCCAACTCTTGCGTTGTGTTTTGGGTATTACCTTGCGTGAACACTTTTTGTGTGCCAACAACGCGAACACCGCTACCTAGCTGAATACCACTTGGTAGTTCGTTAACTTGGTCTACTTGTGCGCCTGGTTGACGCTGAATGCTGTAGAAAAGATCTTCAAATACGACTCGGTCACGCTTAAAGCCAACCGTGTTTACGTTTGCTAGGTTGTTAGAAATGGCAGTCATCTTCGTGTCTTGCGCTGCCATGCCTGTTTTACTTACCCATAATGCTGAATGCATTTTTTACTCCTTTGCGGGGCGAGACTTAGCTCGCCGCCATTAATTTGTTACCAGCTTTTGCTAAAGTTTCCGCCGTTTTCATCATGCGAACTTGCATTTCAAAGTTGCGCGTCAGCGACATCACACTAACCAATTCATCAATAGCAGATACGTTACTGCCCTCAATGTGCTCAGGAGAGAGTTGCACGGTTTCATCTGCCGCGAATGGCACGCCATCTACGCTGTGCAGCAAGCTATCGCTCTCTTTTTGCAGTTGATTAATTTCCGGTTTAACCAACTTCAAAGTGCCTGCCACAATTTCTGCGCCGCCACCTGGTGGGATCACTGAGACTTGACCACGCTCGCTGATTTCAATCTTTTGATAATCCGGCACAACCAAAGGACCATTGTCACCGAGGACAGGGAACCCATTGATTGTTAGAGCGCCAAAAGTATCGACCTGAATATTGCCTGCACGGGTGTAAGCTTCGTTACCCGCTGGGGTTTCTACAGAGAGATACCCCTCACCCATAACCGCAACGTCCAACGGACGTCCTGTTTTCACAATATCGCCAGCGTCGAAACGTGTTGAGGCAGAGTTGGTCACAACCATAGTGCGACCATCAAAACCTGGGCCTTGCATCTCTACACTACGCACACGCTCCATATCCGCTCGAAAACCCGCAGTATCAGCATTTGATAAGTTGTTTGAACGAACGTGCTGCGCTTTAAGAACTCGGCTGGCACCCGACGTTGCCGTAAATAACAAACTATCCATGCAAAACTCCCATTACACCGCGTTAAACAAAGCTTGAGTAAGCTTGTCGCTGGTAGAAATTGTCTTTGCGTTTGCTTGGTAGTTGCGTTGTGCAGTCATTAGAGCAACAAGCTCGCTGGTTAAGTCAACGTTAGAACCTTCTAATGCACCCGGAGTTAGGTCACCCATCGTACCTGAACCCGGAACACCCATAATTGGAGCACCTGAGCTAAAGCTTTGAGTCCATGATGTTCCACTCACTTTCGCTAAGCCTTGTGTGTTTGCAAAATCAGCAAGAACAACCTGACCTTGTAGCTGTGATTGGCCGTTAGTGTAAGTCGCGTAAACCATGCCGTTACCTTCAACGCGTACACCTGCAAGTTCACCTGATGTGTAACCGTTAGGACTATTAGTACTTACGCCAAAAGCTGCACCAAATTGCGTGCTGCCTTTCAGGTTAATGTCTACACTCATCGCGTTCGCGCCTGCAGCAGGGAATGAAACATTAAACGGCGCAGTTGGTGCTGAAAGCGAGCCGTCTTTACCAAACGTTACAGGCACAGTTGCTACTGGCGTCGTACCGCCATCTACTTGAACGTTCACTTCCCACGAGTTAGAAGCAGTCTTAGTAAAGTACTGAGTTACCGTGTGCGAGTTACCCAGTGAGTCGTAGACTTTTGTTGTGTAAGACGAGTTAAATGAGCTTGGATCTTTTGGATTGAATGGCGTTACGGCTTTATCAATAACAGACGCGCTTGCGTCGAAGTTCGCAACAAAATCTAAGCTGTCTGTTGCTTTAGCATTCAGTGAGGAAGTCGATACCTGAATATTACCCACAGAACCTGTCATTAGGTTGTTGTTGCTATCGACACTGTAACCTTGAAGCTTTGCACCGCTGTTAGCCGTAACAAAGTTGTTCTTATCCGTTGAGAACACACCTGAACGTGTGTACAACATTTGACCCATATTATCTTTAGTAACAAAAAAGCCACCGCCATTAATAGCTAGGTCCATCGCACGGCCAGTTCCTGTGATACTGCCGTCTTTGTCGAAGTTCTGTGAAATTGACGCGACTTCCACACCACCAGGTTGCATGCCGTTATATACAGCGGAGAATTCTGTGCGGCCACCTTTAAAACCATACGTTGATGCGTTGGCAATGTTGTGACTGATTGTGTTTAGCTCTGTGTTGGTCGCGTCCAGACCACTTAGTGCGATGTTAAAACTCATAAATAGACCTCTGATTTCCGTATTTGGTTAAGCACCAAACTGAGTGATTTGATAGAAAGGAACGTTGCCAACGCCATGGACATTGACTAATGCTGCGCCACCGGTATTAGGAATGCGCACTTGCTCAACAGTGCCTGCCATCAGCACATTTGGACTTGCTTGCCCTTCTTGCACTTCTACGGCCACTGAGTATTTGCCTGGTTTAAGACCAAGTTCTTCAGGATTAATTGAAAAGTCGACGTCACCTTTGCCGTGAGCACCTAGTGGCACTTTAGTTGATTGACCAAATTCATCTTTAACAACTAACGTGACTTGGTTTGAGCTATGAGCGAGTTCGATTTTTCCGTTTTGTACGTCTTCACCAAGCTGAAATTCATCCGCATTGACGTAAACCGTTTGCCCAACAAGGCCCGCTGTTGATAGCACTTGCATGTTGTCCAGTAACACCATGCTCTGTTGCATTGTCTTAGACATATTCTCGGTACTTTGTACCTGCGAGAACTGAGCCAATTGACCAACGTATTCCGTACCATCAAGGGGATTAAGTGGGTCTTGGTTTTGAATTTGAGCCACCATCAAAGAAATAAACTCATTCTCCAATGAAGAAGCGCTGTTCATGTCTTTAGGGTTTGGTGAGATACCGTTGCTGTCTTTTGCTTTTGTATTTACTGGAGCGTCAGACGATAAAGGGGTGTATTGTGCAATACTCATTAGCTGCCCTGCCCTAATCTAAGCAGACCTTGCTGCATACTTTTTACATTGGCTAATACTTCAACATTCGTTTCGAAGCTGCGTGTTGCGGACATCATGTCTGCCATTTCAGCAACTACATCAATATCTGGGTAAAACACATAGCCTTCATCATTAGCCAGTGGGTTGTTCGGCTCAAAACGCTTCTCTGCATCTCCAGCATTTTTAACAACGTCAACAATGCGAACTTCTGCATTGGGATAAGCTCCATTTTCTGTTGTCATTTGCGTTTTTTGGTACACAGTCGCAAATACTGGCTTAAGCGCTTTATAAGCATCTTCTGGATTTGCAGATACTGCATCTGCGTTTGCTAAGTTACTGGCTACCGTATTCAGACGCACAGTTTGTGCTGTCATCGCGGAACCAGTGATCGAGTAAATATCAGTGAATGACATAATTAACGTCCCTCAATCGCTTTCGCTAAGCCATTAAATTTCATGTTGAGAAACGTCAGGCTAGTTTGAAAGTCCATGTTGTTTTGCGTGAATTTTGCTTGTTCAACACCAAGCTCTACGGTGTTGCCATTTTTGCTATTCTGGTAAGGCACCGAGTATTGGGCCTGAACCTGGAACTTTGGCACCGGTTTGTTCACACCACCTGCCGTTACTTGGTTCATTACGGTGGTGAAACTTAGGTCTTTCGCCAAATACCCAGGGGTGTCAACATTTGCTAGGTTACTGGCGAGGACTTTGGTACGCTGAACGCGAAAATTAAGTGCCTCTGGATGTACTCCTAAAGCATTTTCAAATGTGATCGCCATGCATCTTCCTTACAGTTGGCTCGAATACGCCAACATACAAACAAGATACGTGCCATAAAAAATAGCTATATATATCAATGATTTACAAACAAGGATGGAAGCCAAACTTCCGGTTCTCGGAAAGCATTAAAAACAAGAGGAAAGTGTCCACTTCCTCAACAATAATGCTGACGTTACTCGCTTTGACATCAGAACAAGCATTCGCCAACACCAATGACAAAACCCTAAGCGTTGAAGAGATAAGGTCCGTTGTAGCAACGGATTTCGAACAAGAGGTGGATCGCGTAGCGCTCTCCAATCAGTGGGGGGAGTACAAACTAGACTTCGACATGTGGGTGCCCGGTTCAGCCAATCACTTGCCAGAATGTGAATCTCCTTTAGTTATCACAGGTCGTGACAACAACACGTTGCCAGTCGGTAACCTCAAGCGCTCAGTCAGCTGCGACAATATCGCATCACCATGGCGAATTAACGTTACGATAAAGTCTTCGCTGACTCTGCCTGTTTTGGTCGCGACAACCACGGTTGGCCGAAATGAAGTCGTAACGGCTAAACACATAAAGCTTGAAACCCGAACCATCTCTCGCCAAGACGATTTTTATACTCGCCCCGTGCAAGCAGTAGGCTTAGAAACCTCTCGTCGTTTGCGGGCTGGACAAGTGGTTAATCCATCCAATTTGTCGGCCCCACCTCTAATCGAGAAAGGCAATGAAGTCATAGTCATTGCGAGCAAAAATGGATTTAGTGCCAGCACAAAAGGAGTCGCCTTAGAAGATGGAGCGAAAGGGCAACAAATTGACGTGGAAAACCCAAGTTCGGGCAAGGTCATAAGAGCAGTCGTAACTGGATTAAACCAGGTTCATACTCAATTTTGATTTTTTGACTCGGGGTAACATTTTTTAATTTTGGCTCTCGTCAGTAACACTGAACTTCGAGTACAAAAAAATATTTAATGTTTATCACATTCTAACCGCCTACTTAATTTAGAACATGATGATGAGGACCACAGCATGAAAATCGACAAAGTCGCGGGCGGTCATGTCCCACAAACAAAATTACAGCAAGCAAGCAAACAGCCTGTCGACGTCGTCGAACAGAGCAAAGTACACGAGCCTGCATTTCAAGCGAATACCGTAGCGATAGATCGCGCTCAAGCTGAAATGGCATCACTACCTGATGTTGATATGGAAAAAGTAGAACAAGTACGCAACGCATTAGCGCGTGGTGAACTTAGCCTAGATACAAAAGTGCTATCCAAGGCAATCATGCAGTTCCATACAGGTCACGAGTAATAAAACGCTAGGAAGACATCATGGCAAGCGCAGTATCGCAGCGAATTCAACAATTTGTTCGCTCTATATCTGAGGATATTAAGCTTTATCAACAACTGCTTCCTTTGCTGCAGCAGCAAAAGGTATTGTACTTAAAGTTTGATGGAGAGGCACTGAACGACAACGTTCAGAAACAAATGCCGATACTCAATAAACTCAGCCGCTCCGCCAATGACAGAAGCCAGTGTATGCGAGCGCTGGGGTTAGCGTGTAATGACGCCAGCGTAAAACGAATTTTCAATGCTTTGCCTGCCCAAATAGGTATGCAAGCTAGAAAACAATGGGCGCTATTGGAAACGTTGGTAAGTCAGTGCCAACAATACAATCAGAGCAATGGCCACAGCTCTGCGGCGTTCCATGAGTTGGTCAGTCAACTCAAACAACCTGTGCAACACACTTATGAAGATAAATCGTTCTAAACGATGTTCGTCTTGCCTACAGATTCAGTCGCCATCTCGGCTGAGTACTGTAGGCCTTTTTATTTTTATTGCCTTTCTGTCCTACCTTCCAATCACATGCCAGGCAAAACCAAATGCTGCCGATATTCAAACGCAGTATCAAGTATTAGCCCCATACAAGCCACAAATTGCCAAGCGTCTCGATTCATCCAAACCGGTAATTAACCACATTTTCAAACAGCTTCAAAACCACTCATTACCAAATAGCCTAGCCTTAGTGCCAATGTTAGAATCTTCTTACAACCCCAAAGCCGTTTCTCACGCTAACGCCGCCGGACTTTGGCAATTGATACCAACCACAGCGAAACGATTCGGATTAACGATAAATACAAAACAAGACGATCGCTTTGACACTGAAGCCAGCACAACGGCCGCGCTCAAGTACCTGGCGTTTTTATACAACAAATTCGATCAAAATATGGCTCTCACTTTAGCTGCATACAATGCCGGAGAAGGACGTGTTGCACGTGCTATTCAGCGAGCAGGAAGTCGAGATTTCCAACAACTCACGCTGCCTAACGAGACTCGCCAATATGTCAGCCGCTTCTATGCATTGGAAAAGTTGATAGATATCGGTCAGTTACAATCCTCATCATTTCAACCTTTACTCTTATTTGCTCCAGACGCTCCTATGATTTCACAACCGCTTGTCGACTTTAGCCGACTGCCTCCGCTAGTTAATTTGTGATAAAAGCTACGACAGCGCTCAATGTCAGAGAAACGTAAAATCACAAGATCCTGTTCGGCGGATTTGAAAACTCGTGATCTCTATGCAAACGTGTGCAAAAAAGTTGAGGTAAGGTATCTCAAAGATAAGAAAGAGTAGTGGTTTACTAAAAAGCGCCCCAATTGCGCTTGGCAATTGGGTAGATATGCGTCACATTGCGTTTGCAAAAAAACATGAAAACCAATGGTCAGACCTAATAATTATTTACACACTAAATGTAAAACAGCTATTGTTTTCATAGTTCGAAACAAATCTAACATATCAAGATGACGCTTCGCTTGCGCGTCTGGAATAAGTCCGGGTTCCGGGGGGGAGTCCGGACTTTTTTATTGCTCTAAAATCTTTGCCCACAATAGAGCCAACAGAAGCTAAGTCGTAATGATGCAAACTAGCTGTTTATAGTAATTCTTTAGAAATCAACTGAAGTAAAAACGTTTCGCGCTCAATGCTCATGCCTTTTTTCGGGCTTTCTGCCATCGTTTTTTCATTGTGTGCAATTGCTTCGTGTATGTTCATCCATACCGGGCGCATTCCATTTTTAACTTCGTAATCTTCATACGCCGTTTCGCCTAGCTCACGTTCGATTTTACATGTATAACAATACGACACCATGTGCATCACGTCAGCGTCATCCTTGTACCACGGACGAAACTCCTCAAAGATTCCGAAAGGCTTAATACCATGTATATTTTGGGCGCCCGTTTCTTCCTCTAATTCACGGACTAATCCAGCAATGACATCTTCACCATCATCAATACCACCGCCTGGTAGCGTGTAGTCATGGTAACGTTCTGTATAGAGCAACAGCACATCTTCACCATCAAGTACAATGGCTCGCGCTGCATTGCGCTGAAAAACAATTTTGTCATCCAAATGCTCTATGTCTGGATGAACGGTCGATTTTAAATGTCTCATCGAAAATACCACGGTCAATGTTTTGTGCGCATATTACCGAATTTCACACTTTAAATCATTGTTGTAGACCAGGTACGTTCGAGCGCTTGTCAGGAAGTGATTGATATGACCTTCACAACAATACGCCTAGAACAGAAGTGTGACGTGCTAATCAGCAATAAATGAGAATATCTAAATTCTTATACGTCCCTCTTACTTTTAACATCGATAAGACAATAATCTCTTAAAGTTGCCTATAATCAATACAATACTCGCCCACCCCATGCGGAGATAAAGAATGAAAAAGACAAATTTAATGATGGCTATGGCTGCAACATTGGTACTGGCTGGTTGTTCAACTTACGAGGGAGCGACCCGATCAACTGAGTATACCTCCGTTGCAAATCCCGCAGCCGTATACTGTGTTCAGAAAGGTGGTGAGCTGGATACCGTGTCGGAAAACGGCGAACGTGTCACTTACTGTGTGCTGTCGGACAATGAACGCGTCGAGCAATGGGAATACTATCGCGAGAATCACAAAGAAAATGAGGGTGACAACTACTAATTATTTTTATCGATACGTCACCTTCCCTCTATCACTTAGGAGCCTTTGGGCTCCTTTTTTATTTGATTTATCAAAGTGTTCTTACGTTGTTTTTACATATCTCTGACTTTACCGCACATCGACCCTATATCGAACAGTGTTCTATTCTTGACATTCCCCTGACATAACTTTCCACTTGGACAATAAAATTCCAAACACAGATCACACTAATTCACATTTCTTCCACATTTTCTGGGACAGGTGAGCAAGATGAAAACACAAATAGTAAAAGAAGCCGAGTCAGCCCCAAGCAACGTTGTTACTGAAAAATCAAAGCGCATTATTTATAAATCGAGTTTAAACGCCTTGATGATTGTCGCTATAAGTATTCTCGTTAACCTTAGTCTTCGTCTTGATTATGTCGTGTTGGGATCAAGCCTTGGCGAGCTTTCCGTTACAGAAACGCTCCAGCTTGTGATGCTTGCTATTGCATCATGGTCGTTTTTCAGCTTATCGAAACAACAGCCTCAGCTAAAGCATGCGGCTATTTTGATTGCAGGATTTTTTGCAGTACTGATTATTCGCGAAACGGACTATTGGACAGACATGATTCATCATGGCTCTTGGGTTTTCCCAGCACTTGCTGTCACCGCACTGGCTTGCGCCAAAGCTTACCAAGGTGGTAAAGGTACCATGAACGAAATGGCGACCATTTTAACGGTGCCACATATGAAGCTATTAGTTGGTGCTGTAATGCTATTATTAGTCTTCTCTCGTTTGTATGGTATGGGTAGTTTTTGGCAACAAGTGATGGACGAAAATTACATCCGTGATGTTAAAAATATCTCAGAAGAAGGTATAGAACTGCTTTGCTACTGTTTGATCGCATTAAGCGCCGTCCGCACAAAACGCGAGCTTAATGAATAGACTCTGGGTCAAAGAGACGGTTCAATGCCGTCAGTATCGGATGGAAGATACTTAATGCCTTTTCCGCAGCACCTACAGATTCATCCAAGGCCGTCATTTCGACGGCCTTTTTCATTTCTTCAATATGTTGCAAAGCCTCTTTATCGAGCGGTAAAGAGAGCAATTTGTGAATAGCATCTCTTGCGATCATAAGTGGCTTTTTTCGGACAATTGATAAATCTCGGAAAAATGCGCCATGCTTGATCCCTTCTAAATAAACTCGGTAGGTTGTGAGTTCATCGAGTAGCAAGAATGTCTCCGCCATAAGCCCTTTATGTGGGTATGGCACGCTAATATGTTTGCTGATATCCAGTGGAATATTGAGGGTCACCCCCATGGATTCGCAATCGGATTTAAGTACTCGTAATAAGCCTTGCTCATCCATCAAATTCTGGATATCAATGATTCGTTCGAGGTGGTAGTCATTAGACAGCAAGATAACCTCAACCGGATGCCCCGACCATAACTCGAACAACCCACTTTTGCACAAAACTTGGGAAACATAACGCATGTTTTGAAACGTGTTCAACGACTCCGTTTCTAAGAGTATATGACGTTCAGGGAACGGATTCACAGAGTCTGCGTTTAGGGTTCTAAAATACGCGTACATCGCCTCTGCTTCAGAAACACTTTGTCCTTGCGTTACTCCGCCACAAAAAATAATCGCCGTTCGCTCTGTCGGTAGTGATGCAGTCCTACAAGACAAAGCTTCGACTCTTGTTATGCCCTCAGAGGTCAACCTGTTATTGACGAGACGTTTACCTAAAACGATGACGATGTTGTCTAACTTCATTTTAAAATCTCGCGCTTAGTTGGCAGTGTTACAAAAATCTTCTTTCACTCCCGACCCACAAGCTTTAACATCTAGTTAACAACACTGTTCTAGAGACCTTTATAAAGGTTCACTGCTAAAGGAAGTCAATTATGCTGTCGATTTTCGATATATTTAAAATTGGTGTCGGGCCATCCAGCTCCCATACTAATGGTCCTATGCTTGCCGGATTCCATTTCACTCAGCTAGTTAGCGACTCTATGGCGAAAGTGCATCGGGTGCAAGTGGACCTTTATGGCTCATTGTCACTGACAGGTCGAGGGCACCATACAGACCGAGCCACGGTCCTTGGTTTGATGGGAAATAAACCTGATACCATCAAAATGAGCAGTGCCAAAAGTGCGCTACAAAATACCATAGACAATAATACGCTCATGCTCGCCGGTACACACCAAATTGAGTTTAGCTACGACCATGACATCGTCTTTCATAGCGACAACCTTCCCTTGCATGAAAATGGCATGACGATTACGGCATTAGACGCTGCTGGAGATCAAGTAGCGTTTGAAATTTATTACTCCATTGGGGGCGGATTCATCGCCACCGCCGACGAACTAGAGAACGGCACGCAACAAGATGAGGTCGCAGTACCATTTCCGTTTACATCCGCAGATGAGATGCTGGAAAAAGCCGAGACGAACGGTTTCAGCTTGGGAGGCATGATCCTCCAAAACGAACTCGCATTTCGCTCAGACGAAGAAATTAACCAAAGAGCAGAGCAAATTTGGAAAGTGATGTCGCTCTGCATGCAACGTGGCTTCGATACGGAAGGGATTTTGGAAGGTGGTCTAAATGTCACTCGTCGAGCACCAAACCTTTTGAAAAAGCTCGAAGCCAACGCTGCAATTGAAAACGATCCGATGGAGATCATGGATTGGATCAATCTCTTCGCCTTTGCGGTTAGTGAAGAAAATGCAGCAGGAGGGCAAGTCGTCACTTCTCCAACGAATGGTGCAGCAGGGGTGATTCCGGCGGTATTGATGTACTACCATCGCTTCATCAAAGAGCTCGATGTTAAACAGCTAAAAGACTTTCTCGCAGTCGCCGGCGCTATCGGCATCTTATATAAAACTAACGCGTCAATTTCTGGTGCAGAAGTGGGGTGTCAGGGAGAAGTTGGGGTTTCTTCATCCATGGCTGCCGCTGGCTTAACAGCGCTAAGAGGGGGCAGTAACGAGCAGATTTGTATTGCTGCGGAAATTGCGATGGAGCATTCATTGGGTATGACTTGTGACCCGATTGGCGGCTTGGTTCAAGTACCTTGTATTGAAAGAAATGCCATGGGAGCAATGAAAGCGATTAATGCATCGCGTATGGCATTAAAGCGCACAAGTAAATGTTTAATTTCGTTAGATAAAGTTATCGAAACCATGTATCAGACTGGTAAAGATATGAATAAAAAATACCGTGAAACCTCTTTGGGGGGCTTAGCTGTCATTCATATGGCACCGCCATGCGAATAATGGCAGGTGGTCATTGCGCTTAGCTTCTCACCATACGCTTATCTGGTAATTATGATCTGATGATATTACATATAGAAATGCCGCGTTCTTCGCGGCATTTTCTTAACAAGAAACTATTCGATTAATCACGTCGACCACGAAGTTCAATTTTTTGAGTTGCAGCATCCGAATGGATTGTTACACCGCCATAGGCCATTTCATTGCGACCCTTCAGCGTCAATTGAGAATCTGCACGCTCTACGTCAACCTGATTTTTCGTTGCCATCGTCATATCAATCGTGCCCGTGTATGACCCATCGCCAGCAAATGCTACGTTTGTTGAGCAAACCATCAAAACAAGTGCGATTAGTTTTTTCATACATCACCTCTATTATCGTTCTTACTTTCTGTCGGTGGAAAAACTGTAACAACAGAAACGCGCTCATACGAGGAAAGCCATTATTTACCAAATGGAAATCCATGCTAATAAACTGATGTAACCAAGAATAACTTATCGTTACCTTCAATAAATCAGGGATAAGGCAGCAACTTAAATTGACCGAGCGTTGTCTTTTCTTAAGAAATTCAGCGATATGATTTGTCGACAAAAGCCAAGCGAGAGAATGTATGAGCGTTAATCTGGATATTCAAAACATTTTGGTATTAAAACGGATGTATGAGCTACGTAACGTCCGGTTAGTCGCAGAATCACTCGGTAAAACGTCAGGAGCAATCAGCAAAAATCTGACTAAGATGAAAACTCAGCTCAATGATCCGCTATTCGTTCAGACCAAAAATGGCTTTGAACCAACAGCTTTTGTGGAAGCGAACATTGCGCATTTTGAGCAAATAATCAACAGTATTGATTCCATCAAACCACAGCATTTTTCACCAGCTCATTTTGACGGTTCAATCACTATTTATGCCAACACATTGTTTTGGGAGTACTTTGGTGACAAGTTTTACTTGGAGTTACTAAAGCACGCCCCAAACGCAAAATTCTCATGTTTGCGCTGGGGTAGCGAAGCAAAAAAACGATTAATTGACGGTGAAAACGCCATTGCGATTCATTACTTTGATGAAGATCTGCCACAGTCAATTGTTCAGACCGAACTAGGGCGAGGAAAAGCGGTATTTTTTGTTCGAGAAGATCATCCCGCTCAAAACTCCCAAGAACTAGAAGAATACCCTTTTATACTTTTTAAAACGCCGGGATGGAACGACTACCGATACCCAGTGTTAGAAAGGCTCAAACATATGGGTTTTAGAACCACGCCTAAAGTGGAAATTGAGCATCCAGCGATGATTAAAAAAGTGCTTCTGCAAACGAATCATTTTGGCATAACGATGAGTGGACATGTTCCTAAGGGTTGCCGGAGTATCGCGCTTCCTGCTGGGCTAGAGCTTGATGTTCGCTACGTGATGAGCTGTCGTCGCTCTCAACAGCAAGCTCCGGTAAATCAGTGGTTATTAGATGTCATTAAGCATGTCGCTCAGTCCTAGACTGATGACTTGCTACTGCTAATAATAGCCAAACCACACATGCGCTCTACTTACTCGCTGAACGAACATTAAAGACTCTGTATTAACCATTGAGCAAAGGTGTTTACGTGTGATTTTTCGGATGCTCGAACCATCATATAATGTGCACCAGAACTTGGCATATGCCAATTTCCAGCCTGGACTAATACGCCCTGTTGCAGCTCATCCTCAACAAGAAAGTCTCTTACCAGCAACACGCCAAGTTGATTCATCGCAGCATGAATAGCAAGCAATGAGTGTTCAAACTCGGCGACGACTTTGCTCACCTTCCCTTGATAACCTTGGTGCGTAAGCCACTCTTGCCAAGATTCATGATAACCGCCAGTACAAATTTTAGGCGCTTTAGCTAACTGCAAGAGGTCATTTATCGGGTTTAAATGCATAAAGCCGGGGCTTGCGACAACGATCCAGTTTTCTTGGGTTAATCGTATGGCTTCTTGCTCTTGCCAATCTCCATCTCCGTTAATAATTTCGATATCCGCAATCGCACTGGCGCTTGGAACTGTATTAGCAGTAGTCGAGATTTTAAAGGAGATGTCTGGGAATTGTCGCTGAAAATCAGCCAATCTTGGCATTAACCACTGAGAGCAAAAGCTGTGAGCGACATGTAAGTTAACTTGCGTATTCTTGGGACGAGTAAATAAATGCTGCGTCGTGGTCGATAATGTTTGAAGCACATGATTAACCACAGGCCAGTATTCTTGTGCGGAGCAGGTCAGCGTAAGGTGAGTGCCCTTACGCTCGAATAACGTCGCATTGAGCTGTGACTCTAGCGATTTCACCTGTTGGCTGACGGCCGCACGAGTCACATTTAGCTCCTCTGCGGCTTTTGTAAAACTCTGTAGTCGCGCCGTGGCTTCAAAAGCTCGGAGCAAATTGAGCGGCGGTAAACTTTGCATATCATTCTCCCAAACACTTGGCTGTCATGCTATGAACTGGTGATGACAAATTGATGAAGGTGCTGAGTTTACGTATGTTGAGCACATGTCAAAGCGTCCCGATATAACTATGTTTCTACACAACTACTTAGTTAAGCGGGATCAAAAAAGCCAGCGTGATACACGCTGGCTTTTGGAACTTTATCTTAAGCAGGAATTATTCTGCTTTTTCAGTTGTTTGGTATTCAAACGCAGGAACAACCACTTCAACACGACGGTTCATTTGACGACCTTGACGTGTTTCGTTGCTTGCCACTGGGTTAGCTTCACCCATGCCTTTCACTGTCATACGCTCAGCCGCAATACCTTTTGCTTGGAACTCGTCAGCAACGGCTTTCGCACGTTTTTCTGTGAGTTGCTTGTTGTAAGCAGCAGAACCTGTCGTATCGCTGTAACCCGTGATCTCAACTTGAGCTTGTGGGTAAGTATTCATCAAATCAACGGTACCAGAAAGGTTCGACGCGTCTTTCACTTCTGCACTTTCTAAGTCGAATTGTACTGTCGCTGTTGTTTGAGCAGGGTAAACATGATCTACAATGCGTGTTGCAGGACGTGCTTCTACTACCTCTTCAACGGCTTTTTCTTGAACGACAGGCTCAGAACCAAACTTGTAGTTGAAACCAATACCGAAGAAATCTGAATCCATGTCTTCAATTACATCATCAGACATATCTTGGTAGCGTTGGTATTCAGCACGTAGGCTCCAGTTGTAGTTGATTTGGTATTCAGCACCCAGAGAGCCAGTTGGTACGAAATCTTTCTCGTCACCAGCCATCATGTATGCAGCACCAACTTTCGCGAATAGATTCCAAGAATCCGTTAGCGGTAGGTTAAATTTAGGAGCAAGCGTCAACGCCCAAAGATCACCATCAACGGTGTTTAGGCCAGGCTTTTTGAAGTTTGCAGTGAAGTCACCAAGGTAATCAACACCATACTCTGCTGCAACGTACTTGTTGAAGCTGTAGCCTAAGTGCATAGATGCTGCAAAACTGTCGTCGTCACAAGGTTCGTTTAGGTAACACGCATCGTTTAGAGAGTTGTAACCTATTTTACCGCCCATGTAAGTGTCAGCAAGTGCAACGTTTGAGATCACACCACCAGCAAGTACAGTAGCCACTGCTATAGCGATTTTTTTCATTATTCTTTTCCTTTTTCTTGTACACAAAGCAACACATCGCGGCAGCATACTGCCGTAAAATATGAAGCCGTAACTTTCTCTTTTCTTCGAATAGAAATAGCTAAATAGCGTAGGAAAGAATCAAAAATGATATTCAAACGCCAATGACGTAAAACGGAAAAAGGTAACCTCAAGACCATCTATTCATGAGCTTCATCCGCATACCCAACCGAAAAACAAAGTTCGTTGCGTTGGTTTAGCCATAGTCAATTCGTTGCGGAGAATATCACAAAGAAGCCAACTTTCTGTGACGCAAATCACCATAAAAAGCCACTTTCTCAAATTTAAGAATCATCATTTAAGCTTGTGAATGGCAACAAATTTTTACAGGGGAGCGTGGATCTGGAGAGCACAAAAAAACAGCTCATTTAAATGAGCTGTTTTCGAAATAATGAAAAAGCGTTAACTCGTCGAGCTAAATTTTATCCGCTACGGTTAACGTTGCAGCTAATACATCTTGCCCAAACAAAACACTACGCTCAGGAGACCAACCGTAAAGTGGATCTGGGTGATTGTTGTTATCTTTAAATGGCATTTCGATTGTGTAAGACAAGCATTTGAACTGCTCTGCAACCCAATTTGAACCGACCGTCAAATTCGCTTTACCAGGCTCATCTTTATCGTAACCAATCTCATCTTGGAACTCTGGCGTAATAGTCAGTAACGCTTGCTTAAATGATGTCTCTAAAGCGGCAAGATTTTCATCGTAAGAAGGAATACCTTCTGAGCCAGCGACGAAGTTATACGGAATCGCTTCATCGCCATGAATATCTAAAAACATGTCAACACCCGTTTCCAGCATGCGCTGACGCACAAGGTAGACTTCTGGGCTCTTTTCCATTGATGGCGTTTGCCATTCACGATTTAGGTTTACGCCTACTGCGTTGGTACGCAAGTGACCGCGAATACCACCGTCTGGGTTCATGTTTGGTACGACGTAAAGCACCGCTTTTTCAAGCAATGCACGCGCAACCGTGTCGTTTTCATCTAACAGACGTTGGATCATACCTTCCATGAACCATTCCGCCATTGTCTCACCTGGGTGCTGACGTGCAATCATCCAGATTTTCTTTTTACCTTCTTCTGGCTCACCGAAAGTAAGCAAGCTCATGTCGTTGCCGTCTAATGTGTGGCCTAGTGTTTCAAGTTGGCAATGGTGCGTGCTTTGTGCCATGTGTAACAAGTCTAAATGACGATCGTACGTGTATGGCGCAAAGTACGCGAAGTAAATTGAACTGCGCTCAGGGATTACAGTGAAAGTCACCGTGTCGCCATCGAACTCTGCCGGTACTCGGAACCATTCTTCACGATCGTAAGACGCAACCACATCGTAACCTTGCCATCCTTCTGGATAAGCCGATTTAGCCAAATCAAGCAATTTGATGGTGTGCGATTGCTCAGCTTCTGTCTCAAGACGGAAGTGGAACCACTGGTAGAATTCCGACATATTGTCGTTAGGAATTTTGAGTTGGATGTCGTTTTTGTCGTCCGCTTTCACTACGTGAATGCTGCCGCTATCGAAGTTGCTGAATACTTTCATTTTATGACTCACCTTTTAAATCTGAGCTTGAAAGACAGAGGCTAACACAAGGCTTCATCGCGCCCCAATGACTTTCACTGCAAACTGTCTCGTTTGTGGCTAAAGTCTTCAGTTTAGTCAAGCTTATCCGCTTTGCCTGCTGGTCCTGCAAGTTTTGCTAGCCACTTATCCCAGATAAACGGCGTTTTCTCGTTATCTTCTGCTTCCTCTTTTCGACGTACCGCGTTGCGCACTATCATAGCCCCGGTCCAGCGAAGCGGTTCTGGTGGGAAATGCCCCAACGGCCCTTTGGCTAAACCGCTTTTCGTCCATTCATTATCGATTCCCAATGCCAACGAAGATAAGATTTTTCCGCCCATTCGAGTCTGCGCTACACCATTGCCTGAATAACCAAATCCGTAAAAGATATTGCTCTGTTTATCTAGCTCGCCGAAAAAAGGGAAACCAGTAGCAGAACGATCAGAGCCCCCCGTCCATGAATAAGCAAACTCCTCTCCTCTCAAATGAGGAAACAACTTATCGAACGACTTGCGCAGTAGACCTTGGTAGCGTGTTGGCTTGTTAAACATTGCGTCAACTTGGTTATTGAAAGAAAACTGATTGCCGCCTTTCCCCAACATCAAACGGCCATCTGGCGTATCTCGGTAATAGTGGACGAAGATACGTGAATCCAACACGCTAAAACCTGCCTGCCAACCAGATAGAGGTAGTGAATCACCAAGCGGCTTGGTGATCACCATGTCGGAAGAAACCACCACGATACTGTTTTTGAACTGTTTAAACTGCTCCACCATCCATGCATTTAATGCCAATACCACCTGCTGCGCTTGAATGTTTCCTTTAGGTGTACAGACAATGGCAGGTTTTCCATAATCTAGACGCGTCATCGGCGTGTTCTCATAAACTTCTACACCCAGATCAATAGCAACACGGCGTAACCCCCTCACTAATAATGCAGGTTGAACGCTGGCTGCAACTGGAGAGTGAAAGCCTTCTATATGTCGAGGTGAACCCGCATTGGCACGCAGTTCCTCCACCGAGCAACGACGCCAACTGTTCACTTCTAATCGCTTTAACTCGTCCACAACTGGCTGCATTCCCCCAGTTTGAGCCTGATTGGTTGCAGTGTAATAAACCCCTTTTAACGATAATTGCGCATCGATGTTGTGCTGCTGACAAAAGTCGTCAATCTCGAGCACTGCTTGTTCCGACTCTTTTACTAACCAAGCAGCATGTTCTTCACCGAATAACCGTTTCAATGTCGGGAACTTGGTAGACCAAGTCAACATACAACCGCCGTTTGCGCCCGATGCACCACTGCCACAAAGGCCTTTTTCAATCACGACTACCTTTTTTTCCGGAGATTGCTGCTTAATCATAATCGCGGTCCAAAGTCCGGTGTATCCGCCACCAACAATCGCAACGTCACTATTAATGTTCTGCTGTAACGGTTGTGGCGTTTCTGGTTGCTCAGCTTCAATTGCCTGCTTGAACCAATATGAATGATGTGTCATCGGGTATCCTCGTTAGTGCGTTACATCCATTTCCGCAAACACTTTACAAACGATGATGACAATCAACGAGCAAGAAAATCTAACGCTGAGCGATAGAAAATGTTGCACTGAGAGTGTGCGAATTTTCGCTTCCAACAAAAACAAAATGGGGAGCTCGTGGCTCCCCAAAACAAACAGCAAAAATATTACTGGTAAACAATTCGAGTCCGTCTTACTGGTTAATATTTACCGGTATCACGCATGCGGTACTCGTATTGAACATTGAGAATAGGCTGGTAAACAACTTGCCCGTCACTTTGCAAGAACTCATTTACCATGACTTTTGAGTCAGTGATAGAAAACGATTGGCGATCAACATACGTTGTAAGGCTCGTAAACTCATCACGGAGTTGTCCAGATGATTTATTTTGGTAGCTTTGGATCATGTCTCGGCCCATTTCATAAGCCGCTTGTTTGCTATCCATTACGTCGCCATGGATAGTTTCGGTATCGTTTGTCCAATGATAACCACCAGCAAGAGCCATAGAAGGTGCAGCAATCAGAGCAATCGTACTTGCTAAAGTTGTTAAGCGTTTCATAAACCTCTCCTTACTTACCTTTACATCGGGCCAAAATTGGCTCGATACTTATAAGGTACGTATAAAGACCTAAAACACGTCAAAACAATTTCAAATAATGTTCAATTTTCGTTCAACTTATTTCACATTAACTTAGCAACTCAACGTCATATTCAGCCGACATTCGCATTTTCTTCCTTTTGAACAATGGGTTTCAACCTGACACTTCCTTACCAAACCATACAATACCTAAGGTCAATTTTCTCTTAGAATTCCAGCAAAAGAACACCGTTCAAAACCTTACACAAACGTCGGACACAGCAAAAACCACCTCTTTTCAGTCGTGCTTTGCATTCCTCCTTTTCGGGTTCTTCGCTGCTCGTCCGTCGGTTCTTAATTTTCGCTATTGAGCACAAGTTAATCTGGAGTGAAAATGACCGCGAACAAATCCATTTTTTACCATAGCAAATCGATTTACTCAGATGATTATGCTGATGTCTACAAGCCAATTTGGACCTACAGAGCTAAGTTCATCTTACGTGCGCTTTATTACAAACGTGCGTTTAAGCACCTTTCAGACAATATTGAATCGTCATTGTTAGAGTTGCTTTGTACACGTACGCATCGATTTTTAGAGAAGCCGTTTCGTCCGTATATCATCAAAAACAACTCAGCGTTCGATCGTTCTAACTTGGTGGTTGATCACTACAAAACGATTTCAGAACTGTTTTCTAAACAAACAATCGAAGAAATCTACACAGACTCGAAAGGCCTAACATTAGCCTCTTTTGAAATTGACGAAATACTGTACTCGGTGAGATTAGTATACGAAGCACGTTATCAAAAAGAAGGCGACATGAGCCTAGTGCTGCACAGCGCTGAAGATGGCAACTTCTACACGCTCTCTTTTACGCTCGGTCACATCGAATCTGGACGCAGCATTATGATTGGCGGCTTACAAGGACCGCGAAGCAGTGAAGAAAACAACGCGAAAATTAAAAAGCTAACTCGTAAGCTTTACGGACAGAGACCAAAAAGCTTGATGGTGAGCTTGCTCACTTTGCTCGCACAAATTTGGGAAGTGAACACGATTCTAGCAGTGAAAACGCAGTCCCATACTTACGCAGCTAAGCGCTACAGCAAAGGGCGAATCAAAACGGATTACGATGCACTCTGGCAAGAATTGGGCGGCACCGAATACAATCGTCATTTTTACTCAATTGATGTAAATGCACCCCGTCGAGATATCGAAGGCATGTCGCGCTCTAAGCGTTCGATGTATCGTCGCCGTTATGAATGGCTAGACAACACCAAGATCACTTTCGAACAAATATTAAAAGGCGAGCAAGCTAAAAGCTAAGGAGAAGCGTTCATGCGTTATTCATTCATTACTGCTTTAGTGTTGTCGGCTTTTTCTTTGTCAGCCAATGCAGAAACCAGTGAGCACATCATAGGTACAAACATTGGCTATGGCGATGTGAACTACGATGCTCCGACAAGCAAAGAATCAGGCGACATGTTCTTAGGTGAAATATATTACCGCTACATGCCAACACATAACTTTGGTATTGAAGCAGGTTATAAAGGCGCGTTTGACGGTATCGGCTCGATACTCGTGAGTCCGATTTCAGAAGTCACCGATACGAGCTTCTCCGGACCTCGCTTGAGTGGCTATGCTAGCTATCCTCTGGGTTCAGGTTTCGAACTGTACGGCAAGGCAGGTGTCACTCTCTACACTCTCGAATACACTTATAAAGTGAACGGTCAGAGCAAGAACATCGAACACTCAAGTGTCGGAGGTGAAGCGGCTGGCGGTATCGGCTGGAGCTATAAACACTTTGGTTTGAATGCAGAATATGTGTACTCAAAAAACAGCGATTTTGACTCTAGTGGCGTGATGTTTGGTGCGCAACTGCGTTTTTAAACAAGGCTTACAAGTTAATACAAAAGGCAGCGAGAGGCTCATTCGCTGCCTTTTTTCGTGAATATAGGTCAATACGCAAGCGCGAGAATGATCCCCGCCACGATAGAAGTAACGCCAAGCCCTCGGGTGAGATACCATTTCTCAGACAGAAACCAAATCCCCATAAACAATCCAAACACAATACTGATTTGCCTTAGTGCTACGACCAAACTCACGTTGTCGGTCATGGTCATCGCAAACAGCACCAAGCCGTAGGTGGATGCCATCATTACCCCTGCCATGCTGGCTGTTTTTCGGATATGCCAGGCTGTCTTAATCTCATCTGGTTTGCCCGTAACCAAGCACCACACAAGGGCAGGAATACCAATTGCCCAAAACTGCACGCCCAAATAGAAGATTGCACTGTACTGATCATTCAAGATCTCTGATGCTTGTCCTGTGAGTAAACTCAGCGCTTCTTTATCAACCACGGAGTAACCCGTTGTGCCTATTGCGGCAATTAATGCCCAGAACACACCGACATTCAAATAAGAGCTCAGCGTCATCTGACGAAAGTTCGTCAGTGGTACCAGCATACAACCAAGGGTTATCAGCAAGAATCCAAGCCACTGCTGACTGGATAATTCATGCCCTAATGCCACACTGATTGCGCCGACCATCATCACAGGCAACGCCCGAGCAATTGGATAAACCACCCCCACGTCTGCGTGCTTATAAGCGACAATCAAACCGACTAGATAGACCATTTGTGAAATGCCGCTAATGAACAGCAATCCCCAAAACTCACTCGGTAATGATGTCCAGCCAATGGTTGCCAAATACCAAATCAAATAAGGGGTAAGAATGAAACATGCTGAAAAGCTGGCGGCCATGGTAAACGCGAGCCCTGACCCAGAGTTGCTTTTTCCAAGGATATTCCAGCCCGCATGAAGAACAGCAGAAAAAACGACGAGACCAATCGCCAACAAATCCATTTCAATGTTCCTGTCTGAATAAAATAAAGGCCCCGAGATGGAGCCTTATATAATGAGAAAATCCACTTAACGATTGAGTTCCGCAAGAGATTCAATGCTGATAGCATCGTGTCGCCAATACTCGATATCGCAATCAATCAACTCACCGTGCTGGTTGTAGTTGATGCGCTCCACCACCATCGCTGGCGTGCCGGCTGTCGCGCGCAGTGCTTGAGCCATTTCACCCAACAAAGTGCTGGTTGAAATGCGGTAGCGAATCTTTTGATATGTAACGCCATAATGATCGCGATAAATGTCCGTCAGTGAATTTGATAAATCGTAGTCCAACAGGTTCGGAAACAGCTCTGGGCGAATGTAGTTTGTTACGAATACCACAGGCCTGTCTTCAAGGTATCGCACACGGTCAACTCGATACACATCCGAGAAAGGCTGCAAGTCCAGCAAGCGCGCCGCTTGTTTGTTTGCCAACGTTCCTTTTGCTGCGACCAACTCTGTTTTTGGCACACGATTTTGCGCTTTCGCCATGTTCGGGAAGTTTAGCGTTTGGGTAGGGTCGTAACGCAATGGCTCAGGTGAGATAAACCAACCTCGGCGATCTTCGCGATAAATTCGACCTTCCGCTTCTAGCAGTGATAAAGCTTCACGCAGAGTGACGCGTGTAGTATCGAACGACTCCGCCAACTTACGCTCTGCTGGCAGTTTTTGACGCGGCGATAGCATGCCCGCTTCAATCTGTTCAACAATCGAATCTTTAATTTTTACGTATTGCACGAAGTGTCCTTATCTTTTGCGCCAAGCTTGTGTGCGATTTTCTAACAATTTACCCAAAGTCATCTGAACAATCTTCGCAATTGCGGCAGCAATCATGATCATGACAGCCATTGCCGCTGCAGCGCCAGTTTGACCTGCATCGTCCATATTCAGAATCGAGACCGAAGCCGGAATCGTATCGGTTGAGTAAAGGAATACTACCGCAGAAGTGGTGGTCAATGCATTAACAAACAAGTAAGTCGCAATGTCCAAAATCGCAGGTAAACACACAGGTAATGTCACTTTAAAGAACAACTTGTATTGAGGAAGCTTCACCGATGCTGCTGTGGCTTCAATCTCCGATGGCAACTGCTTTAGCGCTGTCAGGGCGGTCATGTGACCCACTGTGTAGTAATGCACTACCGTGTTAATCACCAAGAACGCCATGGTGCCATAAAGCACATTCAGAGGATTGTTCGCATCGTTGAAGTAAAAGATGTAACCCAAGCCAAGCACCATACCCGGTACCGCCATTGGCACCACGCTAAGCATTTGCATCACTTGACGAATTGGACCAAACGCACGCCCTTTCTCAATGCAGTAAGCACCGACAAAGATGATTGCTGTACCAATAACCGCTGTCCAACCTGCCAGCGTTAGCGAGTTGAAGAATGGGCTCCAACCGTAGGTGCTCATTTCAGCAAAGTTGTAGTTGTTTAGCGTCAGCGCTTTGTTCCAAGGCCAGAACGTAACTAACGAGCCATACACCGCCATACCAAGTACTGCCAGCACTACGATAGAAATGATGCTGCAGTAAACCAAACAAATGCTGTCGCGCGCTTTGTTGGGTTCTGGCTGATATGGCACCGAGCGAGTGTCAAATAAGCTCTTTTGTTTTTTCTGTACCCAACGGTCTGCGCCGAACGCCATTACCGCAGGAAATAGCAGCATAATGCTGGTCACCGCACCCATGGCAAAGTTTTGCTGTCCCACAACTTGCTTGAAGATGTCAGTCGCCAGAACGTTATAGCTGCCACCAATCACTTTCGGCACACCAAAGTCCGTGATAACCAGCGTAAAGACGACGATAAGCGTACTGATCAAACCGTATTTCGCCGCAGGTAACGTCACCATAAAGAAGGTTTTGATGGGCGAAGTTTTCAGTGCGCGGGCTGCTTCATAAAAGCGAGCATCAGAAGTGCGCAGCGAAGTGGTTAAGATCATCAATGCATGAGGAAAGGTCCAGAAGATCAACCCCATCGAGATACCAATCACGCCGTAAATCGAGTTTCCTAACAGCATCTCTTTGGCAATGCCTTGATTACCGAAAAGGAAGATCAAACTGATCGCCGGCAACAACGAAGGCGCAAGGATTGGCGCAGTGCCTAGGATTTGAAACAAGCCTTTAAACGGCATGCATGAACGAGTCAGCGCGTAGGCATAACCAAACGCAAGCACACCCACTACAGAGGTCACAATCACGCCCAAAGTGAAGGTGTTTCCCACCGACACCCACAAGCTTGAAGAGGAAAAGTACGTCGCAAAGTTTGCCAGACCGACAAATTCGCCATTGGCATTTTGCACACTCTTGATCAACATTGCCCAAAGCGGCATTAAGATGAACAGCACCATCATGGTCGACAAACTAGCGAGCAGACCGAACAACACAAGGTTGTCGCGGCTAACACGTCCGAGTAAGGATTTTGCTTTGTCTTGTGTGGTCAGGCTATTCATCGTCATTGTCTTCGCATCCATGTTTACACCTACGCTGCTAGCGCTTTATCAACCGAGGGCACGGCGTAACCATGCAGCCCTTCTTCAGCAAACTGGATGTAACGTACATCGCCCGCCTTGATATTGAGTTTTTGAACCGTTTCCACAGGCACATCCACTACGATGGCTTTCGTTGAGCTGTCGTTTTGCAATACGCAATCAATGCGGAAAAACGCCCCTAGAAACTCGGTTGCGGTAACTCGCACAGGTAAAGAGTTGGTGTAGTTTTCAACGAACTTGATGCTTTCAGGGCGCACCGCAAGGTCGAAGCAGTCACCTCGTTGAATCTTACGATTGGTCAAGCTTGGCGCTGGCATCAAGGTTTCGGCAATCCGTACTTGGGAGTCCGTAGCTACTGAGGTTTCTATAAAGTTCATGCTGCCGACAAACTCAGCAACAAAGCGCGTCGCTGGTTGTTGGTAGATCTCTTGAGGTGTGCCGACTTGCTCAATCACACCATGGTTCATTACCACGATACGATCCGCCATCGACAGCGCTTCGTCCTGATCGTGCGTAACCATGATGGTGGTGATGCCCAGCTTGCGTTGCAGCTTACAAATCTCGTCACGTAAGTGAACACGTACTTTTGCATCCAGCGCTGACAGCGGCTCATCCAATAACAGTAGACCCGGAGATAGCGCCAATGCACGAGCCAAAGCAACACGCTGCTGCTGACCACCAGAAAGTTGGTTAGGGAATTTCTCGCCAGAGGTTGGAAGACCAATGGTTTCTAACCAGTAATCCACTTTCTCTAACGCTTCTTTGGTCGACATACCTTGGTTCTTCAAACCCACTGCAATGTTCTCTTGCACAGTTAGGTTCGGAAACAGCGCGTAAGATTGGAATACGATGCCAAAGTCGCGCTTCTCTGGTGGTAGGAATGTGGTCTCTTGACCGTTTTGAAAAATCGCACCAGACGTTGGCAAGTCTAAACCTGCAATGGTACGTAGCAGAGTGGTTTTACCGCAGCCAGAAGGACCAAGAAAACAAACGAACTCGCCCTTTTCAATCGCTAGCGAGATTTTCTTTAACGCAGTGAACTGTCCGAATTGCTTCACTACATTTTCGATATTTAGGTAATGTTGGTTAGTTGACATAACACATGCTCCAAATGGTATATACCAATTTTAGTTTTGGAGTGTTACGTTCCAATGACAAATTTATAGCCAGAAGATGACAAATAGATGAAGGGCGATGAGGTTTGTTCAAGTGGTAATTAGAGATTCCCGACTCGCTCCTCCGTCGCTCTCGAGAATGACGTGGTGAGTGCAGATAGAAGCTCCCAACTTTCTTAAGTCCGTCACTCCAGCGAACCTAGGTGAGACTAGGAATCTACTTACAGCAAACTCTGAAATAACAGAGAGAACAAAAAATCCACCTCAACCGAGGTGGATTTCAATATTCAACTCAAAGCAAATTCAATTAAGATTTTGGCTCTGATTTCGCATCAAACTTCTCAGACCATGCTGCTAGAATCTCTGCACGCTTACTGCCCATTTGCGCGAAGTCCATCTTCGCCATGTTCTCTTGAACGTTCGGGAAGTTAGACACGGTCGCTTTCACTTCTTTATGTGCAACCACTGGGTACATTTCTACGTAAAGCTCGTTTGCCGCTTTAGAGATTGACCAGTCGACAACGCGCTTCGCTGCATCAGACTCTTTTACTAGACCAACGGCTTCTGATTCCCAGCCGATGCCTTTTGGTGTGATAACCGCTAGTGGTGCACCTTGCGTTTTCAGCTTCGCGCCGCGGCTCGCCATCGAAATACCGATAGCCACTTCACCCATACCAGCTTGAACACATGGCTTAGAGCCAGAGTGCGTGTAGTGTGCAATGTTCTTGTCTAAGTCACGCATGTAGTTCCATGCCTGATCTTCACCCATGTTTTGTAGCCAAGCAGAAACCTGCATGTAGCCAGTGCCTGAAGAAGCTGGGTTAGGCATTGCAATGTGACCTTTGTAAACCGGCTTCGTTAGGTCTTCCCAAGATGTTGGTTTCGGTAGGTTAAGTTGTTTCGCTACCGCTTCGTTGAAACAAACTGCGTTAAAGAACGCATCGTTACCGAACCAAGCTTGGTTTGATTGAGGGTCGTTTAGGTTCGCGTGCAGCTCTTCCAAACCTTTTGGTGTGTAAGGCTTAAGAAGACCTTCATCTTTAAGCAGTGCCATTGACGAGCCAGCAAGACCCCAAACCACTTCCGCTTGAGGGTTGTTCTTTTCTGCCAGCAATTTCGCCGTCATGATACCGGTTGAATCGCGAACCCACTTAATCTTTATATCTGGGTTATCTTTCTCAAACGCAGACTTGTATTTCGCAAGAATGTCAGTTTCGAAAGCGGTGTAAACCGTGACTTCCTGTGCTGCCATTGCATTCGTAGCTAGCAGAGAGACAAGTGCAGCCAGCGATCCTTTCATCAAACGGTTTTTCATCATTTCCTCCAGTTAATTTGGCCAAGTTATTATTTGGTCTGTACCAGTTGACGATATACACCCTACTGAGCCTTTGTGACGAATTCATGACCATTAAATGGCAGTTTTACGAAAATTTTCGATGAATAATCGTTCAATTGATCCACCATTTTCTGGATATTAAAGTTTTATGAAATTGGACATTCGCCTATTTACTGCCCTTTTCTTCCTCGCTAGAGTGAACTCGAAATTTGGTGTAGACCAACTAGCCTATTCTGATGGAAATCGAGATGAAAAACGAATACCTACTACTGACTCCAGGTCCTCTATCTACTTCTGAAACAGTACGTGAAGCCATGCTAAAAGACTGGTGTACTTGGGATGATGAATACAACAAAGACATTGTAGAAGTGATCCGCACTAAGCTTGTAAAACTGGCGACGGAGCAAGACGGCTACACTAGCGTACTAATGCAAGGTAGCGGCACCGCATCAGTAGAAGCAACGATTGGCAGTGCCATTGGCAAAGATGGAAAATTGTTGGTTGTCGACAACGGTGCTTACGGTGCGCGTATCGCTCAGATCGCTGATTACCTAAATATTCCATGCCATGTAGTTTCCCCAGGCGAAACATCACAGCCACACTTGAACGAGGTGGAAACTGCATTGGCATCGGATCCTGCGATCACACACGTGGCGATTGTTCACTGTGAGACAACCACTGGCATGCTGAATCCAATTGAGGCATTTGCTTCTGCGGCAAAAGCACACGGTAAAGTCGTGATTCTCGATGCCATGTCGAGCTTTGGTGGCATTCCTATCGATATCGCAGAGCTAGGCATCGATTTTATGATCAGCTCTGCAAACAAATGTATTCAAGGCGTACCGGGTTTTGGCTTTGTGATTGCGAAACAAACTGAGCTAGAAAAGTGCCAAGGTCAGGCGCGTTCTTTGAGCCTTGATCTTTACGACCAGTGGCACTGTATGGAAGTGAACCACGGCAAATGGCGTTTCACGTCTCCAACGCACACAGTTCGCGCTTTCTATCAAGCATTGCTAGAACTGGAACAAGAAGGCGGCATTGAGGCTCGTCATAACCGCTACCAAACTAACCAGAAAACACTGGTTGCAGGTATGCGTTCTTTGGGGTTTGAGCCGCTACTGAGTGATGACCTTCACTCGCCTATCATCACCTCTTTCTACTCTCCAACTCACAGTGATTACCAATTCAAAGCGTTCTACACGCGTTTGAAAGAGCAAGGCTTCGTGATTTATCCGGGTAAAGTATCGAACGCAGATTGCTTCCGCATCGGCAACATTGGCGAAGTTTACCCAGCAGATATCGAGCGCTTAATCGGTGCAATTGAAAAAGCAATGTACTGGCAAGTTGCGTAAAGCAGCCTTCTGATTGAGAAAGCGTTATGACTCAGAATATCAAACCGACTCATTTCCGCAGCGAAGGTGATGTCAACACGACACCAGCGCGCCAAACTTGGAATGCATCGATGGACGACGAACGCACGCAAGCATTATTGAAGCGTGACTCGGAAGTCTTTCTTCATCAAGCCATGTCGACGCCTTGCTTAGATACCTTGGAAGCAGCAGAAGGCATCTACATCCAAGATGCCACCGGCAAAAAGTACATGGACTTCCATGGCAATAACGTCCATCAGCTGGGCTACGGTCATCCGCATGTGATTAAACGTGTGCAAGAGCAAATTGCCAAACTGCCGTTTTCACCACGTCGTTTTACCAATGAAACTGCGATTGAATGTGCCGAAAAACTCACCCAAATCTGTGGCGGCGAATTGAACCGCGTGCTGTTTGCTCCGGGTGGCACATCTGCGGTTGGTATGGCTCTTAAATTAGCACGCCACATCACGGGCAATTACAAGGTGGTGTCGCTGTGGGATTCCTTCCACGGCGCATCATTGGATGCCATCTCAGTAGGTGGCGAAGCGTGTTTCCGCCAAGGTATGGGACCATTAATGGCAGGTGTTGAGCGCATTCCACCAGCCGTGTCTTACCGAGGCGCTTTCCCAGTAGAGGACGGCAGCGACGTGCATTACGCCGATTACCTCGAATACGTGATTGAGAAAGAAGGCGGCGTGGGCGCATTTATCGCAGAAGCGGTTCGCAACACGGATGTTCAAGTGCCGAGCAAAGCCTACTGGAAACGCATCCGTGAAATCTGTGACAAACACAATGTCATGCTGATCATCGACGACATCCCTAACGGTATGGGTCGCAGCGGTGAATGGTTTACCTACCAAGCCTACGACATCGAGCCAGATATGCTGTGCATCGGTAAAGGCTTGGGTGGTGGCTTAGTGCCTATCGCAGCCATGGTCACCAAAGACAAATACAACACCGCCGAGCAAATCTCCATGGGTCATTACACTCATGAGAAAAGCCCTATCGGTTGTGTTGCAGCACTGGCAACCATGGAAGCCATTGAACAAGACGGCTTGCTAAATAAAGCCAAAGCCGACAGCCAGTTCATGCGTGAAAAGCTGCTAGAGATGAAAGCCAAATACCCAGTGATTGGTGATGTGCGTGGCATCGGCATGTTATGGGGCATTGAACTGGTCACCGACCACGAAAGCAAAGCACGCGCGTATGACGAAGCGGAAGCTGTGCTGTACCAATGCCTCAACAACGGAGTGAGCTTCAAGGTATCGCAAGGTAACGTGATTCAACTCAGCCCACCGCTGATCATCACTCACGAACAGCTGACAGAAGCGTTGGCAATTTTCGAAGAAGCGATCGCCAAAGTGTGCAAAGACTTTAACTACTTCTAGGGTCAATAGACCTCAACAAACACCAATTGATTCAGAGCGCGGTTCCAATGTGTAGGCAGCGCTCTGGCAAGCAAGAAAAAGGATTGAACATGAGCAACTCACCAATTCAAGCAGTGATCTTTGACTGGGCTGGCACTATCGTCGATTTCGGCTCTTTTGCGCCAACCAGCATCTTTGTGGAAGCATTCAAACAAGGCTTTAATTTTGAAATCGACCTTGAAGAAGCGCGCGAACCAATGGGTCTTGGTAAGTGGGAGCACATCCAAGCAGTGGGTCGCATCCCTGCGGTTGATAAGCGTTGGAATGAGAAGTTTGGTCGCTCAATGACCAGCGAAGACATCGACGCTATCTACGCAGCATTTATGCCTCTGCAAAAAGCAAAAGTGGCTGACCATGCAGAGCCTATCTTAAATGCGATTGAAGTTGTGAACAGTCTGAAAGACAAAGGCATCAAGATCGGTTCTTGTTCTGGTTACCCTCGCGAAGTGATGGATGTACTGATTCCTGTTGCAGCGGATTACGGTTACAAGCCAGATTACGTAGTAGCAACGGATGACCTACCGCAAGGTGGTCGCCCTGCACCATTTATGGCACTGAAAAACGTGATTGAGCTGAATGTTACCGACGTTAATGCGTGTATCAAAGTGGATGACGCCGCACCGGGTATCGACGAAGGTCACAACGCCGGTATGTGGACCGTTGGCTTGCTGCTTTCTGGTAACGAAGCAGGTCTAACGTTTGAAGAATACCAAGCTGCGGACGGAGCAACACTTAATGCTGCTCGTGAAAAAGCACGTGAAAAATTGCTCAAGAGCTCGCCGCATTACCTAATTGACACCATTGCTGACTTCCCAGAAGTGGTTGCAGATATCGAACGTCGCCTAGCAGCAGGTGAGCGTCCTTAGCCGACAGTCACTATTCTCACGCATAAAAAAACCTCTCAACATCGAGAGGTTTTTTGTATCACGTATTAGTTTCTAACCAAATGAGGTTAGTTGATCGCAGTACTCGCTCGGCGTTTTAGCTTAAAGCCCATATCCGTTGCATGCTCTACAGGCTCACCTTTAATGGCTTGCAGTAACTTGTCTGCGGCTTTCGTCCCCATGCGTTCGTAGTCGAATTCCGCACAGGTCAAACTTGGATAGGCGTGCTCACCCATGGAAGAACCTTCCAAACAGATAATCGCAATGTCGGTCGGGACTTTCAGCACTCGGCGATGACACTCAAACAACGCGCCAATCGCAATCTCTTCATGGCTACATACCAAAGCATTCAAACTTGAATCGCGCAGCAATAGCTTTGCCAACCCTTCCGCACCCAATTGTGAAGATGGTGCTTCGTGCGTGGTTAAGAAATGATCCGGCGCAAGATAGTTCTCAATCATCGCGCTTTGCCAGCCGTGTAGCTTACGTTGCAAAGTGGAGTGATCGCCACGCGCACCAATGAAGCCCACGTTCTTGAAGCCTTGTTCAATCACATGCTTGGTACAGGCTTTACCCACCTCAAAATGGTCAACGCCGATATTGAGATAACTGGCTTTCGAACTTAACTCTGCAATTTCCAATACTGGCGTGTTCGAGGCTTCCAAAAGCTGATTGGTTCGCTGGCTGTGTTCATTACCAAACAACACCACTCCCGCTGGGCGGCTCTCAAGAAATGTCGAAAGCAGTTTCTCTTCTTGCTCTACCGAGTAATCACTGTAGCCAAGCAGCAACTGATAACCCGCTTTGTTCAACGCTTGTTGAAAGCTCGGTAAGAAAAGCGCGCACGCTTTTTCAAACAGGGAAGGAATGATAAGAGCGATGGAGTAACTTTCAGCAGACGCTAAAGCCCCTGCCGCTTTATTCGGGATATAGCCGAGCTCATCAACCACTTGTTGAATCTTTTCTCTCAGCTTGTCAGATACTAGCTCGGGCGTTCGTAATGCTCTCGACACCGTCATGGTGCCTACGCCGGCTTTTTTAGCGACGTCCGCCAAGGTGACATTGCCAGTACTTCTTCGTTTGCGAGGTTCGCTCATTGTTTTTATTTAGTGTTCTCTATTTTCTGCCGCGACATCTTACCACAGCGTTTTAGTGGTTTTGATATTAGCGCATTAGAAGTCGATCACAAGCATATGAAACTCGGATGACTGATAAAAATGGTAGCGCTATCACAATTTATGATAGCGCTATCAGATAGCGCTACCATTTGTGATCATTCTCAGGTTTTTCTGACAAATTGATCGATAAAGTACCCATCAACAAAACAACAAACCGGAAAGATCCAATGCTACGTGAACTGATTACCTCTGATGTGATTCGCATCCATTCTGATGCTACTGACTGGAAAGATGCGGTGAGTAAATCCTGTGAAGCACTGATTGAAAATGGCGCGATTGAGCCAAGCTACGTGGACGCTATTTACCGCTCACACGAAGAGCTCGGTCCTTACTACGTGGTAGGTCCTGGTATGGCAATGCCACACGCTCGCCCTGAAGATGGCGTTAACCGTTTGTCTCTTGCCATCACAGTGATTCAAAACGGCGTGAACTTCGATTCTGAAGGTAACGACCCAGTGAAAATGCTGGTTACGCTAGCCGCGACAGACAGTAACTCGCACGTGGATGCGATTTCTAAACTGGCTGAGTTGTTTATGAATGAAGAGCATGTAGAAGCCATCTGCTCCGCTCAAAACACACAAGATGTTCTCGCGATCATCGAAAAATACTAACTCCTGATGTGCCCTTCAAAATGGGCATACACCCCTATAAAAAGAAAAGGTCTGAATTATGAAAATTATGGTTGTTTGCGGTCACGGTCTTGGTACTAGCCTAATGATGGAAATGAGCATCAAAGGCATCGTGAAAGAATTGAATGTAAACGCAGAAGTGGATCATATCGATCTAGGTTCTGCAAAAGGTACGGATTGTGACATCTTCATCGGTACTAACGATATCGTTGAACAGTTGAACGCACTTGGCGTTGAACCTCGCATCGTTGCGCTTGATAACATGGTCGACAAAGTGGCAATGAAAGAGCGTCTATCTGTGGCACTTCAAGAGCTTGACGCTCTATAAGGTGGCGTTATGGAATTTTTCAGTTTCTTAATGAACGATGTCCTATCAGAGCCGGCGGTTCTGGTAGGTCTTATCGCCCTAATCGGCTTAATTGCCCAGAAAAAACCAGTCACTGAATGTATTAAAGGTACGGTAAAAACCATTCTTGGTTTCATCGTGCTTGGTGCAGGTGCAGGTCTAGTTGTGACTTCTCTGGGTGACTTTGCGACGATTTTCCAACACGCGTTCGGCATCACAGGCGTGGTTCCAAACAACGAAGCTATCGTCTCTATCGCGCAAGAAGCATTTGGTAAAGAGATGGCGATGATCATGTTCTTCGGTATGTTAGTGAACATCTTGATCGCTCGCTTCACGCCATGGAAATTCATCTTCCTAACAGGTCACCACACGCTATTTATGTCGATGATGGTAGCGGCGATCCTTGCTTCTAGCGGCATGAAAGGTGTTCCACTGATCGCACTTGGCTCTCTGGTTGTGGGCTCTGTGATGGTGTTCTTCCCTGCGATTGCTCACAAGTACATGAAGCAAGTAACAGGTTCTGACGACGTTGCGATTGGTCACTTCTCTACCCTTTCTTACGTACTAGCGGGCTTTATTGGCAGCAAGTTCGGTAACAAAGAACACTCTACTGAAGAGATGAACGTACCTAAGAGCTTGTTGTTCCTACGTGATACGCCAGTGGCAATCTCGTTCACCATGGGCATCATCTTTATGGTGACGTGTATCTTCGCTGGCGGTGACTTTGTGCGCGAAGTTAGCGGTGGTAAGCACTGGTTCATGTTCGCGCTGATGCAATCCATCACATTCGCCGGTGGTGTGTACGTTATCCTTCAAGGTGTACGTATGGTTATCGCAGAAATCGTTCCAGCGTTTAAAGGTATCTCAGACAAACTAGTACCAAACGCAAAACCTGCGCTTGATTGTCCGGTTGTATTCCCATACGCACCAAACGCAGTATTGGTTGGCTTCCTATCGAGCTTTGCGGCGGGTCTTTTGGGTATGTTCCTACTTTACGTGATGGGGCTTACTGTGATTATCCCTGGTGTCGTTCCACACTTCTTTGTAGGTGCAGCGGCAGGTGTATTTGGTAACGCTACAGGTGGTCGTCGCGGTGCAATCTTGGGTGCTTTTGCACAAGGTCTACTGATTACCTTCCTACCAGTATTCCTAATGCCAGTACTGGGTGACCTAGGCTTTGCTAACACGACCTTTAGTGACGCAGACTTCGGCGCCGTTGGTATCCTACTGGGTCTGATTGTTCGTTAAGTAGTTAGTCTGAATATGACTAGCTGATAACTGACTTGATTGATGCGGGAATAGGCTCATCGGCATCAATCCTAAAGAGTCTCTAGTCATAGCAAGCGACTGACTTTAGAAGAACCGGAGCATGAAAGAAAACAAACGCCCCGCACGTGAGGGGCGTTTTTCTTTTTGGTACTATCTTAAGAAAGTTTGGCTTATTGAAGCGTAGTTCCGTTAGATAGCAGCTTTCTTGTCGGCTCTTGCTCGGTGTATTCGACCGCATCGTGATCCGCGAGTTTATCGACTTCCGCCTGTTCACCCACCACAACCAACACGTGTTGTTTCACCAGAGCGTCGATCACTTCAATGTTGTGCTGACGAAGAAGCGCTCTCACTTCGCTCTCTTTCCCTTCATGATACTTAACAAAGTAACGTGCAGGTTGCTGCTCGGCTTGATCTTGGCGTTCATCCACGAGAGGAAATCCTTGATTGTTTGCCAAGCTGCTTGAGCTCAGTCCGATTGCCAATAGTGCGGTAGCGCCTACCACAGACAAAGAAAGTAAGGTCAACTTCTTCATAGTCACTCCTTATTGAAAGGTCAGAGTCCAACTGTTGATGGTGCCTGTGTCTCTTCTGGCACTGTCCACCGCTTTTAGTTCCCATGTACCTTGCGATTCAAAACCAGAAAAATCCGCTTGGAACGTATTTTTTATATCGTTAGCGCTGCTGCCGGTATTATTGTGAAGTACAACTTCTCCACCAGTCGGTGACGTTACAGTCACTCGTAAATCACCGATGTAAGTGTGGCTAATATCAACGTCAATACTTACTGTGCCTGAATCACCAGAGCGATCGACTTCTACTGCACTGATTGCGCCAGAAGATTTATTATCTGGAATCGCAACAGGGCTGGTATTTGAGAAGCTAGAGTCCGAAGAGCTACCACCATCAGGTCCATTACAGCCAGCGTCCAAGAACAGCTTCGCCGCTTCAGCATTAACTAGGCCGTGGCCAGTACGGTTGTCTCGACCAGCAACATCAATATCTGTTGCAGTTTTCACTAGGGCATTACGTACTTGCGCTGCTGTACAGGTTGGGTGGTAACTCCACACCAAACCAGCTACGCCCGTTACGTGCGGTGTCGCCATTGATGTACCATTGTAGTACTCGTAATCTTCACCAGAGGTTGTTGCAACAGTAACTTCCTGACCAACATACCCCAACAGCTCTTGACCAAATGCACGATCAACCGTTACCGAAACCATACGATAAGCGTTGTTTGTGTCTACCAAGAATGGGTTTTGTAAACCAGGTAGTTCAGAGTTGCTGTATACGATTGCAGCTCGCGCACCCGCATTGTAACAAGCCTGAACCGCATCCACTTCAGGGTAGTTTCCTGAAGACTGGTTGCCAATGCGCTCAGTCAAACAAATTTTGCCCGACATATCACCACAGTTAAAGTTACCGCCAGATACATCACAGCTATCTAGCGTTGCCGTTACTGAACCCGCGATTGGATCCGGAACATACGAAGAACCGTTATTGATCAAACGATTGTGAGGAACAATCCCACGATCAAACTGGCTTACACCATTCAAGGTAATATCAGAAAGTTTACCTTCACCTACCGTAACCGTTGATAAGATCGCCACACCCGGGCCTGAGATCTCAACTTGATTAGTAGATTGTGAGAACGCCGCATGATCATTTTGATTATCAACAGCCGCAACAGACATCACTGAGTCATAAGAAGCTGGATAGCTGTGCGCTGTATTGCCATCATTACCCGCAGCGGCGATCAATAGAACGCCTTGATCGTAAATATTTTGCAGTGCATTTTGCTCAGTTCGGCTTGATTGACTACCACCAAGGCTCATGTTCACAACGTTAGCACCATTATCGGCACAGGTTTGGATTGCTTTAACAAGCCCAGATGAGTAACCCCAACCCGATTCGTTAAATACTTTCACGATGTGCAAATTCACATTCTGGTTTGGCATCACACCCTTTACACCTTCGGTGTTGGCAATCGCAGCAATCGTACCCGCGACGTGAGTACCGTGGGCATTGTTGTTACCCGGATCACTCCATGATCCCGTACCACTATCGTTAGTACCGGCAACGCGGTTACCGCTTAGGTCGTTGTGCGAAATGTCGTACCCTGAATCGATAATACATACAGTGCGATTACCCGCATTGAAGTCAGCTAACAGTTGAGCATTAACCGCTTCATATCCCCATGGAGTCGTTTCGCTGAGCAAATAGCGAGGTGGATCGACTTCCACGTATTCCACATCACTACGGTTGCGAAGCGGCTCTAAGTCATCGCCATCCAATTCAACGCTGTAAATGGCGCGATTGCCCAGTTTTTCCACCTTACGTGCCTTCACCTGTTCTAGAACAGACTCCTGCGCGATTCGTGGCCCCCAGAATGAGTTCCCCCCCATTGAAGAACGGCTGACTGCATCTTCTTTGAATTTGACGATGTACTTCGTCGGTAATTTAGATTCATCAAATCCCATTGGTGGAGCCGCAAACGCTGACATCGAAGTGGTCAGTGCTATTGCTACGGCAGACAACGAAAATAAGCCTTGTTTTTTACTTGTTGTGTAGTGCATTTGCCCTATTCCTTATTTGAGCTAATTTTTATTCACTATATTCTCATGAAAAGTCATCATCATGATGTTTACATGAGAGCTTCAGCTATAGTTTACAGAGCAAAAATGCCAAACAATTTGTTTCATGAATATACAAATTTGTACAAAAGATCATTCAATAAACACTTTAAGTTAACATTAAAAATCACCGACAAAACCTTATAAAGCAATTACTTAATTAACAAAAAGTGAATGTTAAATTAATGTTAGTGAGTAATTATTCTAAATATCACCCATTTAATCGATTGCTATGCTGAATGGATTTTTTGACCGTGGTGCCAAAACTGAAATATTGAATATTTAGTTGTTGACTGTCTTGAGCATTTACTCAGAATTAGAAGGTTTAGTGAGAAAAATTCTCATCTAAATACTGTTATAGCCGAGCGTATTCACGCATTCGGAACAATAACCATTACAAGAAGAGTGAATGATGAAAAAAACAATCACACTATTAACTGCATTACTTCCGCTTGCCTCCGCCATTGCAGAGGAGCCAACTTTATCACCAGCAATGGTTTCTGCGGCTGAAGTGGTTAGCGCGCAAGAAAATCAAACTTATACGTACGTTCGATGCTGGTATCGTACGAGCCACTCTAAGGACGATGCGGCTACCGATTGGAAATGGGCAAAAAACCAAGATGGTAGTGACTTCACTATCGATGGCTATTGGTGGAGCTCTGTTTCATTTAAAAACATGTTCTACACCAATACCTCACAAAACGTAATTCGTCAGCGTTGTGAAGAAACACTAGATCTAGCGAACGAGAACGCAGACATTACATTTTTTGCTGCTGACAATCGTTATTCTTATAACCACACGATCTGGAGCAATGATGCTGCAATGCAACCAGATCAGATAAACAAAGTAGTGGCTTTAGGCGATAGCTTGTCTGATACAGGCAACATCTTTAACGCGTCCCAATGGCGCTTTCCTAACCCGAATAGCTGGTTCTTGGGTCACTTCTCAAACGGTTTTGTTTGGACGGAATACGTTGCTAAAGCCAAAAACTTACCGCTATACAACTGGGCAGTTGGTGGCGCAGCAGGTGAAAACCAATACATCGCGCTAACTGGTGTCGGCGAACAAGTTTCTTCTTACTTAACCTACACAAAGCTGGCGAAGAACTACAACCCTGCTAACACATTGTTTACGTTAGAGTTTGGTTTAAATGATTTCATGAACTACAACCGTAGCGTGCCGGAAGTAAAAGCGGATTACGCTGAAGCTCTGATTCGTTTAACAGACGCTGGCGCTAAGAACTTCATGTTGATGACACTGCCTGATGCAACCAAAGCACCACAGTTCAAATACTCAACACAGGAAGAAATTGAAACGATTCGTGCGAAAGTATTGAAAATGAACGAGTTCATCAAAGCACAAGCGATGTACTACAAAGCCCAAGGCTACAACATCGCATTGTTTGATACACACGCACTGTTTGAGAAGTTAACCTCGGCACCAGAAGAACACGGTTTCGTAAATGCAAGCGACCCTTGCTTAGACATCAACCGTTCATCCTCTGTTGACTACATGTACACTCACTCATTACGTTCTGAATGTGCAGCATCTGGCGCAGATAAGTTCGTGTTCTGGGATGTGACTCACCCAACCACAGCAACGCATCGTTATGTGGCTGAAAAAATGTTAGAAAGCAGCAATAACTTAGAAGAGTTTCGCTTTTAATAAGCCGTTGTTGTTCATTGCAAGTTAATCTGCATAAAAATGACCACGATGCTTCGTGGTCATTTTTTATCGATATCGACCCCCGATAACGGGTTTATTTGAGCTCGCTTAGTTCAAGCCGTTGATTTAGAGACGTTGACTTTGAGCAGCCTCATTCAGCTTTCTGTTTTTGATACGTTACCGCGGAAGCTGTCCACCATAATAGAGATCAACGTCTTTAAGGTTACATCATCACTACGGTATGAGTAGGCTCGTATACCCGTAAACTGAACCTGGAACAACTGAGCAAGAAGCAATGTATCCTGAGCTTCAATTTCGCCATTCTCGATTGCTCGCTCAAACAGCTTTGCAAGAAAAGATTCAAATTGGTTTGCTAAGCTGTTTGTTTGATTGCGCAGCGCATTAAAATCCTCAGCAAATTCACTTGCTGATTTGACTAACATGCACACTTCACTGGGATTGGAGTCTCGCTGATTGATAACCACATCAATCGCGAAAGCTTCTATTGCATCTAGAACCGTTGTGTTCTGAGCTAAATGCAACTCAAACAGGGCTTGTAAGTTCGCAACGTACATTTTTAGCGCTTCACAATATAGCCCCTCTTTTGACCCAAACGTCGCATAAATACTTCCAGGACGCAGATTAACGCTATCTTGTAAATCACGTGTAGATGTTGCATGAAAACCTTTCTTCCAGAATAGATCCGAGGCGGCTTTCACCACTTCATCACGTTGGAATTTCTTTGTATTCGCCATGAGCAATTATCAATTTTGAACATATGCTCAATTTTATATTGAGCGACCGCTCAAAATCAACTATCCTGTTCTTGCCTAATTCGCTCATATCCAACTACAGGAGATTTAAACATGGCAGAATTTAAACTGTATACCGCAGAAAACGCACCCGAAGGATCAAAGCATCTGATTGAAAATTCAGTCAAAGCGTTTGGCATGCTACCAAATCTTCATGCTGTTAAGGCTGAAGCGCCAACCTTGCTTGAGGGTTATCAAGTTGTGCATGAGCTCTTTCAACAAACATCATTTAACGCAGAAGAATTGACCGTCGTATGGCAAACCATCAACGTTGAACATGGTTGTCACTACTGCGTTCCTGCTCATAGTGCGATCGCGGCGTCAATGAAAGTGGATCAGGAGATTGTCGATGCTCTCGTCAACCAAACACCATTGGCAGACGAAAAACTTGAAACACTACGAGAAACAACGCTTCAAATGGTGCGTCAACGTGGTGTAGTGGAAGAGTCTCAGATAGAGAAATTCTTTGCGGCAGGTTACGGACAGCAGCAACTGCTTGAAATTGTTCTTGGTCTAGCGCAAAAAGTGATGAGTAACTACACCAATCACCTAGCTGACACCCCGGTTGATGCACCTTTCAAGAAGTTCGCCAAGTAACTTAAGCTTTTATTACTGGTCCCATTCATGGGACCAGTAATACCTTCAAAAAAGGCTTTGTTGCATGGCGCTTCGCTAGTGTGAGCTGACACCTAATTACAACGGCGCAACGTCGGCTCCTCCTAAAGACTGGTAAAGCGTAACCTGAGTGAGAAACTGGTTGTAGCGGTTCTCCAACAAAGAAGCTTGTGCGTTTCTGGTGTCTTCTTGGGCATTCAAATAGTCCATGATCGATGTCGAGCCATACTGATACCGCGCGGCATATATGGACTCAGCGGCACTTGCGGCATCATATTGTTCTTGTAAACGCGCCGCCTGATACTTCAATTTCTCGCGTGCCGACAAGGCATTTTCGACATCTTGGAATGCGGCGTACAACACTTGGCGATAACTTACAATAGCTGATTGATAGTCTAAATCGGCAATGGCTTGGCTATTTTTCATCTCATTCCACTGCAAAAACGGCAACGTCATATCTGCACCTAAACTGCCGATCGGGTTGGAAAGCAGGTCTTTGAGCGCTTGTGACGATCCACCCAAAGCCCCAGTGAGCGTCAGCTTAGGCAAGTAGTCCAAATCTGCTGCGTCTTTATTTGCTAGCGCGGCTTTGACTTCATAAATCGCTGCTTTAATGTCGGGTCTGCGGATCAATAAATCAGACGGAGCACCAACACTCAACGATGGCATATCGCCTTCAGGCAGCATTTGGATGTTTGCACTGATGCTCTTCGGCGGTTGATTGAACAAAATCGCAAAGGCGTTGTTTGCCTCAAGTAAACTCTGTTCAAACTCACTTTGCTGCGCTTGTAAGCTTGCCAACGTACGTTTGGCTTCAAGCACATCTAACTGATCCACAGCGCCAAGTTGGTACTGTTTTTCAATCAATTGTAGCGTTTGAGCTGCGTCTTCCACATTACGCTGACTGAGGTTTAAGCGCTGTTTCAGATAGCCGATTTGCCAATATAACGATGCCGTCGTTGCCACCAAACTTTGTGCGGTCGCCTCGCGATCTTGTTGACTTGCCATCGCCGTCCACTTGGCTTGGTCAACGTCCGCCGAGATTTTTCCCCACAAATCCAACTCGTAATTGACGGACAAGTTAGTGCTGTAGCTATCTGCCGATTCCCCGCCATCAAGAGATTTTTGAACTTGTCCTGATGTGGAAGAACTCAACGTAGGGAAAAGGTCATCTTGCGCTAAACCCAGCTGTAAACGCGCTTTCTTTAGCGTTAGCGTTGCCAGCGTCAAATCGTTGTTTTGAGCCAACACCTGAGTAATGTATTGATTAAGCGTTGGGTCGTTAAACGCCAACCACCAAGGATCCATACTGACATCACCCGCAACATGCATCTGTTGCCAATTTGCAGGCACTTGCACCTCAGGAGCTTGATAGTCGCTACGCATAAGCGAACCACAACCTGACAACCACACTGCGCTTAAGGCAGCCGCGACCAATCGAGTTTTGAATTTCATTGTGTTACTCATTTTTAGTCTCTCGCTAGCGCTTCTATCGGATCGAGTTTGGCGGCATTGCGAGCGGGTAAAAAGCCGAAAGCGATGCCAATCAACGTTGAGCAAATAAACGCCCAGATGATCGAGTTCATTGAGTAAATCATTTGGAAGCTGCTGCCAGATGTACTGAATGCAAAACCAATCAAAAACGCCAAGCCAATACCAGCAATGCCACCACACAAACACACCAGTACCGCTTCAATCAAAAACTGACGCAAAATATCCGCTTGCCGCGCACCCACAGCCATTCGCACACCGATCTCTTTCGTGCGCTCTGTCACCGACACCAACATAATGTTCATTACGCCAATTCCGCCGACAATTAGGGAGATCACCGCAATCGCTGAGATCAGTAACGTCATGGTTGCGGTGGTTTTCTCGATGCTCTGACGAATGGTGTCAGTGTTAATCGTGAAGAAATCTTCTGTACCGTGGCGCATTTTTAACAAGTTGATGATGCTCTGCTCTACCGCCGCACTTGGGGCGTTCTCATCAATCCGTACAGTAATGCCGTTGAGGTAGCGTTGTCCCATCATGCGTCCCGACATAGTGGTGTATGGCACCCAAATTTTCAGCGCGTCGCTGTTACCAAACGCGTCTTCTTTTTTCTGCGTGACACCCACAATACGCACTGGCAATGAACCAAGAAAAATCACTTCACCAATCGGATTTCTATCCGCAAACATTTCCTTTCTGGTGTTGTCATCAATCACTGCTTCTTGGGCGAGTGAGTTCACGCTCTCTTCATCCCAAAACTGACCTTTGGCAATCTCATAACCGCGCACACGGAAATAATCTTCCCCAACCCCTTCCACAGACGCGGTTGCATCCTGATTGGCGTAACGCACGGTTAAGCTGTTGGATAAAGACGGCGTGACACTGTCGACAAAAGGTAGACTCTCCAACGATTTAGCATCGTCGCCGGTTAGCGTTTTCACTCGTCCGGAGCGGCGGTCACCAAACCCTTTGCCCGGCCTGACATCAATGGTGTTTGTTCCCATGGATGAAATATTCGACAAAATTTGCTGTTGTGAACCATTACCTAGTGCCACCACGGAAACCACCGAGGCTATACCAATAATGATGCCGAGCATGGTCAAAAACGTGCGCATTCTGTGGCTAGACATCGCCAGCAGCGCCATTTTTAGCGCGTCAATAAAACTGTCCCACTTCCACCACTTACTGGCGGCTTGCGCTGGGCGATGAAAAGATGCGCTCGGTGTCTTTGCTGCTTGCTCATTGATTACAACTTGTGCATTTGGCGTATCTGCAATGATTTCACCATCTTTGATTTCAATGATGCGATCCGCAAAGTTCGCCACGTTCATATCATGAGTCACTAAGATGATAGTATGCCCAAGTTGATGCAACTCTTTAAGCAGTGCCATCATCTCTTGCCCACTGTGACTGTCTAATGCGCCAGTGGGCTCATCAGCGAGAATCACCTCACCACCGTTCATCAGTGCACGAGCAACACTCACGCGCTGTTGCTGGCCACCACTCAGTTGGCTGGGCTTGTGGGTCAAACGATCTTCCAGCCCCAAGCGAGCCAATAGTGACTGCGCTCGATCCGTTCTTTGACGATGAGGAACTCCCGCGTAAACCGCCGGTACTTCCACGTTTGCCACCGCGGTTAAATCCCCCAGCAGATGGTAACGCTGGAATATAAAGCCAAAATACTCGCGGCGCAGTTCCGCCAGTTGATCAGATTCCAACGTCGAGACATCTTGCCCATTAATGAAGTATCGACCGCTGGACGGTTTATCCAAGCAGCCGAGCACATTCATCAGCGTCGATTTACCTGAACCTGATGCTCCCACGATCGCGACCATTTCACCGCGTTTTATCTCTAAATTAATGTGGTTCAACACAGTAAGCGATTCGTCGCCAGAGACAAATCGTCGAGTTAAATCCTCAACTTTTAAAAGCACGTCACTCATCTTAGAACCTCATTGGAGGTCGACGACGATCACCTCGGCTTGATGATTCTCCATCCATAGCATTGCCAAGAACAACTTGGTCGCCCTCCTTCAAACCTGAGAGAATTTCTGCGTTCACTTTGTTGTTAATACCCACTGTCACGGGCTTTTGCACCACTTGGCCCTGTTCAAGCACTGGCACGGTATAGTTGCCTTTGCCGCCAGATTTTTGCAGCACTTGTGAAGGGACAATCAAGGTATTTTCCGATTGCTCAAGGACAATCGAAACTTGCGCAGTCATGCCGATGCGCAAAATACCTTGCGGGTTCTTCACATCAAATACAGCGTTGTAGTAAATGGCGTCGCTATCTGAAATGCTCAAATCGCTGTCATCGCCATCCATGATGGTTGGCCCCGGCTCAATGGCGCGCAGTGTGCCTTTAAACTGCTGATTCGGTTTGCCTAAAATGGTGAACAGCGCCGTTTGGCCTGGGTGAACAAAAATCACATCGGCTTCCGAAATTTCGGCTTTCACCGTCATCGTATCTAACTTGGCTAACTCGATAATAGTTGGCGTGGTTTGATTGGCGTTTACGGTTTGTCCTTCTTCCACCGCGGTGTAGACCACCGTGCCATCCATCGGTGCGTTGATGGTGGTGTAACCGAGATCTAACTGCGCATTGTCGACGTTGATTTTGGCTTTCTCGATTTCGGCATCCAGTTGCGCTAACTCGGCTTTGTAGATGGCGAGCGTCGCTTCGGCATTCTCGTAATCAGCTCGTGAGCTCGCTTTCGCTGCCAACATGCCTTTTTGGCGCACGTATTCATAGTTTGCTTGTTTAATCTGCGCTTGCTTAGCCTGGTACTGAGCGTTGAGACTATTAAGAGACGCTTGGGCTTCTTTGAGGCTGTTTTGCTGAGTCAGGCTGTCAATCTGTGCAATCAAGTCCCCCTGTTTGATCTCATCCCCTAAGTTCACAGCGAGGCGTTGAATTTGCCCAGATACTTGCGCACCTACATTCACCAATTTGGACGCTTGCAACATGCCGTTGGCTAATACCGCCTTTTCGATATTGCCTTTGCGAACGACTTCTGTCGCGTAAGGAGAAATGGGTTCTGGACGTTGCAGATAATGATAACCACCAGCACCAATAGCGAGTAGGCCACACAAAACGAGCCATTTTTTATTGAGTTTCATAGCAGGAGTGAAGTAAATAATCGTTTTGATTTTATACTGCTATTTGCCTTAGCCGTACAGGGTACGAGACGTAAAGATAGGTAAATTAACGTCAAGATACTGAAGGAATAACTTCACTAACGTGAAAAATCATAAATATTATAGTCACTTCAAAACTTTATCATCCAATAAATATAGCAAAGACCATTTTTAATATAGAAATTCAAGTTATAAGTATTATAAACAAAACTTTTAAATACCAACAAACCAGTAAAATCCAAAATTATTCAACATTCCATCCATTTAAATTTCATTATGGCCATTTTTAATTATTGAATTTCAAGAGGAGTTAAGTGATAAGTTAAATAAAAAATACCCACATAACACAGGTAAGACCGAGAGGAGTGTGTCATGTGGGTTTAAAACGATAGTTCTCTTGCTGATTCGAACTACCAACGTTGGGATGCAATGGAAATACAAATGACTCAGAGTTTCCATCACGGACACTTTATCGCTGGATTTGCCTCTGTTTGTTAGGGAACAGTCAGCACAACAAAAATAGAGAAGTAATACCGCAAAAATAAAAATAGAGGCTCTGATTTTAATTTACACGTAAAATAATCACCACATTCACGACATGAACCATTAATAAATTCATCAATAAATATTTATTAAGTTAAATTAATTTATTGTCAACATATTGTTAGTTTTACTCCTAAATATACTGGTCAGATTTGTTTATTTTACTGCTTTTCGTTGCAATACAACCTCTAATTAATTCATGAGAAAAAACATGCATCGACAATTCACTCTTTCACCGATTTATTTATTAATCGGTTTAGCCTCATCGACGGCGTATGCCGGTGGTTTTCAAATTAACGAACATTCGGCGACGGGTCTTGGTCGTGCTTTTGCTGGTGATGCCGTCATTGGTGATAATGCATCTGTAGTCAGCCGCAACGCCGCAGCGATGACGCTGTTTAAACAAAATGCCTTATCGTTCGGTGTCACTTACGTCAAACCTGACGTTACCGTTAAAAATGCGCAATATCATCGAGCTAACATTAATGCGGATGTCAATGTTGGTATGGGCGGTTTTCCTCCGTCCCCTCAAGTTGACATTACCCCGTCCTTCTCTCAAACCGTGACCGACATTGATGACGTCGATGGCGTTGGTCAACCAGCCGTTGTACCCAATTTTTACTTTATTCACCCTATCAACGACGACTGGTATCTAGGCTTATCGGCATACTCCAACTTCGGAACCGACATGGAGTTTAAACCAAACTATGGCGCACCTGTTTTTGGCGGTGTCACCAGCGTAGCGAGTGTCAACCTTGGCGCAAGCTTGGCATACAAGGTGAACGATCGTTTTAGTATCGGTGGTGGTATTGATGTGATTTACGGCTCTGGTGAGCTGTACCGCGATATGGACGTGGGTGTTTGCGTTGGTGGGAACATACTTGGAAACGAACTAGAACAACGCTGTGGATCCGTAAAAGGCAACGCACTTGATGTGGAAGCTGGCGGCATTGGGCTTGGCGCGAATATTGGCATGATGTACGAGTTTAACGAACGTCATCGCTTAGGTTTAAGCTACAAGCACAGCCCTAACATCAATGCCAAGGGTGACATCCACTTTGCTGGCGAATCGTACGACTCACTTGCTATGCCGCTACCGGATATTGCGGAGTTTTCCGGTTATCACCGCGTCTTACCTAAATTTGCCCTGCACTATTCTGTGCAGTGGATTGGTTGGTCAGCATTTGACAGCTTGAAAGCTGATGATCAGTTGCTAAAAGATTTTCAGTGGCAAGACTCCGCGCACTACTCCATCGGTGCGACTTGGTACGCCAATGAACGTTGGACACTACGCACGGGTTACATGTTCGACAAAACACCTGTCGATGAGCTGACTTCGCTTTCTATCCCAGATTCGAACCGTCACTGGTTATCTGCGGGCGCCTCTTACCAATGGTCATCAGATACCACGGTTGACATCGGCATGACGTACTTGATTGGTGAAGATGTCAACGTAGAAGAGTACGCGTATGAAGGTGTTCCTGCACCTATGGTGACGGGCGTGACCCATTCAAATGCGTTCCTAATTGGTGCCCAACTCAGCCACCGTTTCTAATTTGTCAGGCAGTGATCAAACCTCTAGGTCATTGCCTTGTAACAACGCTTATCGAAGCGACCGAACAGAGACATTATTATGAACAAAACACTACTTGCTTTTTCACTCTCACTTCTCACTCTAAGCGCGGCTCAGGCTTCGGAATGGGGCTATGGCAATGACAAACACGGGCCAGAGCACTGGGGAGAAATCGCCAAAGACTGCGCAACCACGAAAAACCAAAGCCCAATCAACATCGACAACCCAGCCGACGCAAAACTGGAAGCACTGAACCTTTCGTACACTGGTCAGGTCATTGGTTTAACCAACAATGGTCATACGCTGCAAGCGCAAGTGAACGGACGTAACAGCTTCACCATCGATGGCGAGACGTTCGAGCTGCAACAGTTCCATTTCCACACACCTTCAGAAAACCAAATCAAAGGCCGCCAATATCCACTTGAAGCGCACTTTGTACACGCCAACGCAGACGGCGAGTTGGCGGTAATTTCGGTGATGTTTGATGCTGGTGATCAAAACGCAGCACTGTCTAAACTGATCAACGCAATCCCACAAGAGAATCAAACCACTTTCTTTAAAGATACGTTTGAGATTAACGACTTACTGCCAAAAACTGCAAACTACTATCGATTTAACGGCTCTTTAACCACACCGCCATGTTCAGAAGGTGTGCGCTGGTTTGTGCTTAAAGACACTCAAACCTTATCCAAAGATCAAGCTGAGAAACTGATGGAAGTCATGGGACAAAACAATCGTCCGCTGCAACCGCTAAATGCGCGCGTTGTACTTTCTAACTAAACGCCACATCCGATAAGGGGCATCGTATTTGCCCCTTATTTTGATTCGCTCTAACCTCACTTCGTTACAGGAACCCCCAATGAAAACTCCATCTGTTCTGTCACTCTTACTCGCACTCGCACTCGCACTCGCCCCGACACTCGCCTTCTCTCATAACCTTTCTGTCGGTCAAACCACCCCTTCCGTCAGCATTGATACCTATGGCGAAATGACGCTGCAAGGAGACGATGTGGCTTATCAACCTTGGGCAACTCAGCAGATGTTAGGCAAAGTCCGTGTGATACAAGCCATTGCAGGTCGTAGTAAAGCCAAAGAGATGAACGCGCCGCTGATGTCAGCAATCACTGCCGCTCACTTTCCTGAAGATCAGTATCAGACCACAACCGTGATCAACCAAGAAGACGCCATTTGGGGAACCGGTACATTTGTTAAATCGTCGGCAGAGGACAGCAAAAAGACATTCTCTTGGTCTTCCATGGTGTTAGACAAAAATGGCGTATTAGCAACAACTTGGGATCTGCAGCAAGAAAGTTCTGCGATTATCGTACAAAATAAACAAGGTGAAATTTTATTCGTGAAAGAAGGGGCTTTAACTCAAGACGAAGTCACACACGTCATCGAACTGATTAAACAGAATATCTAAACCTAAGGTAAGGAAAAGTTATGAAACTGTTCAACACCATCGCGCTCTGTCTTTTAGCGGCTGTAGCCTCTTTCCAATCGATTGCTGGAGACAACGATTGGGACAAGATTGCAGATAAAACCGTCAGTTTTAAATCGGAAACCGACACAGTCAATCCACTGTCACCATTTGCTAACGCTCGTTTTAGCCACATCAAAATCAAATGTACGCAAGGTACGGTCGTTCTGAAAAGCGTTAAAGTAATCATGAAAGATGCTCAGGAAAAGACGTTCGACAGTTTAGGTGTTCTGACTAAAGGCATGTCATCAAGAAGCTTAAGCCTACCAACAAAAGATAACGCGAAGTTAGACAAAATCGAGTTGAACTATGAATCGGTTGGCAGCACTGCGCTGCAAGTCGCGGGGGTGACCAAAAAAGCGCAAGTGGAAATCTTAGGTAAGAAAATCGACGAGTAAGCGATGGCTCAACGAACTCACCCAAACTAAAAACAGCGGCACTAGGCCGCTGTTTTCATTAAAAAATCGTCATGGATAACTAAATGAATTTCTTCAGCTTCGCCAAACCATAAGCGGCGATGGTGACACAATCTTTGATCGTGCCGTCGATCATCATCTGTTCGAACTCCTCAACAGAAAAAGCGCGAGTGATCAAATCCTCTTCTTCACTGTCGAGTTGATTGCCCACGTCCGTTAAATCACTGGCGAAGTAGACGTGACATGTCTGATTCAAAAAGCCGTATGCGATAAACTGCGCGCCGACATACGCCATAGTGCTCGCCTGCATACCCGTTTCTTCACGCAGTTCGCCTTTGGCAAGCTCAAGATGATCCGCATCTGGGTTTGATTCCCACGCCCCTTGTGGGATCTCCCAACAACGTTGACCTACGGTGTAACGGTACTGCTGAACCAAGTGAATCATCCCGTTATCGATAGCCAGAATCGCAGCACAATCAGGTTTGTCGACCACACCATAGATGCCCTCTGCGCCGCTCGGACGTAAAATTTTGTCCTCACGCACCGTCATCCACTTATTCTGGTAAACGACTTTGCTGTCTAGCTGTTTGATATCTGACATGATTATTCCTTGATTTTTCTGAGGGTTACTACGGAATAATACCCGATTCGGTTACGCCACCAAAATGTTCTTTAGTTCACTCAAAGACTCAACGGTGTAATTTGGTGCGATACGCTCATCGACGCTTGCGCCTGTGGTATTTAACCAGCAAGTTTCAATACCAAAATTATTACCACCCAGAATATCGGAATGCAGGTTGTCACCCACCATCAGTACGCGCGTTTTGCATGGGTTGCCCATTTGCTGCATCGCGTATTCAAAAATACCTAAGTCCGGTTTTGCTACGCCCACTTGTTCAGAGATCACCACTTTATCGAAGTACTCAGTCATCCCTGTGCGCTCAAGGCGAATTGCTTGCAACTCTGTAAAACCGTTGGTGATGATGCCCATTTTGGCTTTGCCTTGCAGCGCTTCCATCAGCTCTTTTGCACCTGGCAACAAGCTGCAAATATCGGCCATTGCTTCTAAAAATGCGCTATTGAGATCTGCTGTTGTGGTATTCAGCTTCTCAGCCCACTCGGTAAAACGCTTATGTTTTAGCTCATCTGCCGTTACTTTGCCGTCTTGGTAATCCACCCAAAGCGGTTTGTTTACGGTTTGGTAATGAGCAAAATCTTGTTCAGTAAAATCTACGCCTTTGCGAGAAAACATAAGCTGCAAACCTTTGAAAGCATCAAAGTGGAATAAGGTTTCGTCAGCGTCAAACAGGATCCAATCGTACTTCATTTTCTTCTTCCCAAAATCAAGGTCGTAATACTGGTGCATAGTCTAGATTGTTTTCTTCTTGAAGATAATCTCTATAATTGGAAATTAATTGTATCCTTGTGCTCAACAATAAATGCTTCACGATAATAGGAGATTGATGTGAACGCGATTGCCTCCCTGCCCGTTTTTGTTGCTGTTGTCGAATGCGGCAGCTTTTCCCTTGCGGCCAAACAGCTGAATCTGACGAAATCGGCGATCAGCAAACGCATCAACCAACTAGAAGACGATTTGGGCATTCGTCTCCTTAACCGAACTACGCGTAAGCTGAGCCTGACCGAAGCGGGAGAACGCTATTTTGAGTACGCTTCTCAAGCGCTCAATCTGGCCCAGCAAGGCGTAGACGCGGTATCTGAGCTGCAAGGCTCTCCACAAGGTCGGCTCAAAATTACCGTGCCGATGTCTTTCGGTGTGCTGCATATCGCGCCTTTGATCAGCGAGTTTCTCGCTCGTTACCCGAAAATTGAAGTGGATTTAAACCTCGAAGACAAAATGGTCGATTTGGTTAAAGACGGTTTTGATTTGGGGATCCGTATTGGTGAACTCACCTCTTCCAATCTAATCGCAAAACGCCTCGCCCCTTGTAAAAGTGTGCTTTGTGCCTCGCCAGATTACTTAGCGGAGTTTGGAACACCACAAAAACCAAGTGATTTAGTCAGTCACAACTGCCTGCGCTACTCCTATTTCCGTGGCGGCGTCGAATGGATGTTCATCAACAACGGCAGCGAATACAAGGTGCTTCCAAAAGGAAACTTTATCGTCAATAACAGCGAAGCCATTCGCCAGTTGCTGTTAAGAGGTTCGGGCATTGCGCAACTGCCAACATTTATTGCAGGAAGAGACTTTGCCGCAGGAAATCTAAAACCGGTGATGGAAGAGTATTCTCTACCAGAACACGCCATTTATGCGGTTTTTCCTGAGCGCAAGCACATGCCGTTGAAAGTAAGAGCCTTTATCGATTTTATCAGCGAAAAACTCGGCACAGATTTACCTTACTGGGATCGTTACAACAGCCCAGAAAAATAACCATATTGATGATAAGTGAGTGAGATTTCACTACTGACATGTTCTGACATTCCATCCGCGTAACCTTATTTGGAACTCAACAGGCAATCCGCCAAAACCAATAAGGAATCACAATATGGAAACCGTTATCGAAACTGTGCAATTTCGTCTAACCGCAGGCACAACAGAGCAAGACGTGATCGCCGCTGCCAAACAGTCACAAACGTTTGTGAAGAATCTGCCGGGCTTTTTGTATCGCTCACTCAGTCACGAAGCGACGGACGATGTGTGGACAGACATCATTTACTGGCGTTCAATGGACGATGCAAAACAGGCAGGAAAACAGCTCAAGCAAGCCGCTGAATTTCAGCCTCTGTTATCAATGATTGACTGCGAAAGCTTCGAGCTTATACATCACAACTTAAAAATGTGCAGTGAGCTAGAGAAGTAATCAGCCACACTACTACTAACAACCAGTAGGTCTAGATAAGGAACATCATGAGCAAATCAGAACGACTGTTTGAGCTACTGACGCTTTTGCGCGCAAAGCGTTACGCCGTGACAGCGAAAGAGCTCGCAGAAAGAATGGAAGTCAGCGAACGTACGATTTATCGCGATATTCAGTCGTTGCTCAGTTCTGGTGTTCCGATTCAAGGTGAAGCAGGTGTCGGCTACCTGTTGCAAGCAGGCTCTCATCTGCCACCTTTGATGTTCTCAGAAAAGGAGATGATGGCGCTTGAACTGGGTATGCGGATGGTTCGAGCCTGGTCGGACGCCGAACTCGCCGAAGCGTCTCACTCTGCGTCCACCAAAATACTTTCGGTATTGCCAGATAAGCTCAAACAACAAGTGGAAGATTGTCCGCTGATTGTGCCCGATTATCACACCCAATCCGAGACTGCCAAACGAGGGCAGCTTCTGCGCCACGCGATTGATCATCAGTTTAAGGTCAGTTTGGATTACCAAGATGAAAGCGGACAGGTGACCGAGAGAAAAATCCAACCGTTAGGCCAGTTCTTTTGGGGCAAAGTCTGGACGCTGGTCGCCTGGTGCGAATTGCGCGATGACTATCGCCAGTTCCGCCTCGACCGTATCCAAGCACTGCGTATGCACGATGAAGAGTTTCAGAGTGCGGAAACCAAATCTCTCAAACATTATATTGCGCAGTATGAATCGAAAGATTGAGTATTTTTCATCCCTCCATCACAAGGATTCCAAATTGCTCTGCTCAATGCGCGATATTTGGAAAGGCACATTTGGTTAAACTAATGTTTCATTTTTAACGGATGCGCAACCAACCTAAGATCGTTAACTTAAGTAGCACGTCAACCACACCGGAGCGTGAAGCTATGAAAGTACTGATTCAATACACCCAAGCAGGGAAATATCGAGATCAAGCGTGGGAGTCTTTAACTCTTCGATCTAAAGGTGATATGCAGGCAGTTACCCCTTCTTATGCTGCCCAACTTATCGAACAAAGCAAAGCGACACTTGTGATGACAGAGGAGCAACAAATCGTTATTCATCCATAACCGATTATTAGCCTTGTTTAACCAACCTTTGTTAGTTGTGCAAGGCTTACATCTCGCCATTTCACGTTATCAATTTTATACACGACCAACTATATTTACATAAAAATCAATAAAATAGTTCTTATTTTCGTTCTCGACACTCCTTCAAAACGGCCTTACATTCATAGCTAAGATATAGGTTATCTGTTAGTCTCTTTATTTCTTCATGATAAAAATTAGGATAAAACCTTTGAAAAAGCATCGGTTTATTATAAGGATAGGTGCAATATGCAATTGATCTGGAACATTATTGGATACTTAATGTTCTCTGGTGTATTAGTTATTTTTTTTCAAGCATTCTTTATAGGTATCATGCACCTTTTAATGCCAAAAGACATTGTCAATAGCTACTTTAAAGAACCTTATTTTAACACTTTCGAACTAGCTCTATTTACAGGTTGGCCTTACGCATTTTTCCGAACATTGATGTTTGTTCGTTTAATCGTTCAACCTAACTCAGGTAAAAAACGAAAGTTACCCGATGTATCCCAAGAGGTGCCTAGGTGGTACCGCCTATTATCCTTCATAATAATATGGGTAATTATCATAAACTCTACAATGTTAGCACTTGTATTTTTTATCGCAGGTTTTTTATCACTAGCAAATCATGTATGACCTTCACTTATCCAACCAAGTTTAATATCACACTTTAAATGTAAAAAATCACATTAACAATTTCATGCAAATAATAAATACATCAGCTAATTTGTAACTTTTTAAAATGAAAGTCTAGAATGCAAAAAATAAACCTTTTTAAATATAGTTTTTTGTTAGTATCTGCACAAACAAATTATTAGCTAGAGGTGCTCTGTGTCGGGATTATTTGAGTATAAGATAAAAACTCATGATAACTTATCATCAATTATATTAAACATGTATGGTACTCCATATGAAAGGCTAAATTTATCACTTGATAATAAAAAGCTTACGAGTCTATCCGCATAGCTCGAAGTTGAGGGTTACCTGCGAATGCTCATATAGTTAAACAAGCTGAAAAACTGAATAAAATAGCTCAAGCATCTAAAGTTGGCGGACATGTTTTAGTATGTGTTGGTCTAACGGCTTCCTGCATTCAGATTGCGAATACACAAGACCAACATGAGAAGAATGAAATTTTTGTTGAGTCAATAACTAGCACAGCTGTAGGAATGGGTACCAGCGCGTTAGTCGGTCTATTTTTAGTATCAAACCCTATTGGCTGGGGGACTGCCATTGTACTCGCTGCCGGTTCAACGGCTGTAGGTTATGCATCCGGTAAAGTGGCAAAAAGCTTTTATAATTCAATTGAAAGCAAGCCAAACTTAGTCGCTAGTACTGGAATAGAGTCTATATGCAGCAAGTAATCACATTTCTTTTTTACACTTTAATGACTGGTGTGATTATTATTTTCTTACAAACCATTTTTATCGGTGTCATGCACTTTCTGATGCCGAAGGAGATTGTTGGAAACTATTTTAAAAAACCATATTTTAATGAATTTGAGCTTTCTTTATTCACAGGGTGGCCTTACGCATTTTTCCGAACATTGATGTTTGTTCGTTTAATCGTTCAACCTAGCTCAGGTGAAAAGCGAAAATTACCTAATATTTCTAGAGAAGTACCAAAATGGTATCGTTATTTGTCGATTCTATTACTAGGTATTATCATTGTTAACTCTGTTGTCGTTGCCCTGACTTTATCAATTGGTGCCGTTCTTTTAGCAATTGAGTGAGGAATTAACATTAAAATATAACGATGTACTCGACGAAGAGAGCTCAGTCTGAACTCTCTAATCGCCAGAGTTATTGCATACTAACCTCTACTATTCTTCGTTGAGACGGCGAATCAACTTAGCTGGCGTGCCTCCGTATAGACAATCTGGCGGCACATCATGGTTGACTACCGAGTTCGCCGCAATAACCGAACGAGCGCCAACTGTTACACCTTGGTTAATGACGGAGTTACCGCCAATCCACACATCATCTTCAATCGTGATGGGTTTACAAAACGTTTCCCAACGTCGGCGACTGCGGTAATCAACAGAATGAGAAGCGGTATAAAATTGCACGCTCGGTCCAATGAGCACGTGGTTCCCGATGGTAATTTTGGCACCATCGAGCATGACCACGTTCATGTTGATAAAGGTTTCTTCACCTATTTCGATGGTCTTACCAAATTCACAATGAAAAGGGGACTGGACAATACAACGGCCTACCTTGCCAAATAGCTGCTTTTGCAATTCGTCGCGCTGACTTTCGTCGGTGTTATTATTAAGTGCTCTAAGTGCTTGAAGAGCATGGCTTCTAATGGCGTCAATTTCTTTGTCCATGCCATCAAAGACCTGGCCAGACATCATTTTTTCTAGTTCTGTCACTGGAAGACTCCTACAACCTGCAATTACTGCTTTCAGATTCTTCACAAGGTACGTGAACTGCGAAATAAAAAAAGAGAAAAGCCCGGACTTTTCTCTTTCCTGTTTTTATATTTTGTGGAGTCTGTCAACTTACACAATTTCCCAACTGTGGGTCATCTCAACACCTTCGCCTAGCATTAAGCAAACCGAGCAGTATTTTTCTAGCGAGTCAGCCGCCACTTTTGCTACGACTTCTGGGTCAAGCTCGTCACCTGACACTTCAAAGTGGATATTCACTTGCGTAAAGATACGCGGCGCGGTTTCACGACGCTCTGTGGTTAGCTTGGCATTAACTGACGAAACCTTTTGGCCTGCTGTTTTCAAACCATCAACAACATCGACAGAGCTACAGCCACCAGCAGCCATTAGTACCATTTCCATTGGGCTTGGTGCGGTTGCACCACCATTGCCATCCATCACTACGGAGTGGCCCGACTGAGATTGCCCAAGGAATTTAAAATCTTCTATCCATTTAACTTCAGCTTGCATGATTTACCTCATTTAGCATCGCTTATTCAAGGCATCGTTGCCCTTACTAGCGGTGTGTTTCTTGTCGATACTTTAGCTCTATCGCATAAAAGGGCAACGGAATTTTCAACATTACTGTAATTTTTTCGCTCGGTTACCTTTCTCTATACGTAACACTTTTTATTTAAGTAACACTTTCTACAAAAATAACGATGAGGTAGCTATGAAGAATATGTCTAAGTTATTGGCCGGTTTCTCCTTCGCACTTCCAGTCTTGTTTCTACTATTGAGTAAAACAGGTACCGCCGATACGATGGATAAGCTGAAGGCTTCAGAGAATACAAGAATCGCAACGCTAGCTGGCGGTTGTTTCTGGTGTACAGAATCGGATTTAGAGCAACTGCCCGGCGTAATCGATGTTGTATCAGGTTATTCAGGTGGTCATATTGAAAACCCGACTTACCGCCAAGTCTCTTCTGGTAAATCTGGTCATATTGAAGTGATTGAGGTGAAGTACGATCCTGCTGTCGTGAACTACGAGCAAGTGCTGGACTACTTCTTCCGTCATATCGACCCTACCGACGATAAAGGTTCATTTGTTGACCGTGGTCCTCAATACCGTCCAGCGATCTTCTACCATAATGCGGAGCAAAAGCAGATTGCTAAGCAGTTTATGATGGAAATCGACAAGGCGATGATCTATCCAAAACCGTTGAAAACAGAGCTGATCGAGTTTGAAAAGTTTTACCCTGCGGAGTCGTACCATCAGGATTACTACAAGAAGAGTAGCTTGAAGTACAAATACTACCGCTACGCATCAGGTCGCGATAAATATCTCGACGAAGTATTTGGTGAAGATCGAAAAGAAAGTCCTAAAACACTTCGACAGTTGATTGAAGAAAAAAAGCTGCTTTCGAAAGTGAAAGCGTACAGTAAACCTGCTCAGTCTGAAATCAAATCAAACTTAACAGAGCTACAGTATTACGTGACGCAAGAAGAAGGCACGGAGCGTCCGTTTGATAATGAATACTGGGACAACAAAGAAGCGGGAATTTATGTGGATATTGTGACCGGTGAACCGCTATTTTCTTCTACTGATAAATACAAATCTGGCACAGGTTGGCCAAGCTTTACTCGACCAATTAACCCGGGTTACATCGTGGAGAAAACCGATTATAAACTGCTCTACCCTAGAACGGAGATCCGCAGTAAGTTTGGTGATTCACACCTAGGTCATGTGTTTAAAGATGGTCCGAAGCCGACGGGATTACGCTATTGTATGAACTCTGCTGCGATGAAATTTGTACCTGTGAACAAGATGGCGAGTTTAGGCTACGGCGATTACCTGTACCTATTTGATAAGTAGTTTTAACCAAATTAGGAGTGAACATTCAGCGCGATGAAAGGTTTTAAATCCAACCTTCCCATGAAAGTCTGTCCGGTCTGTCAGCGCCCATTTTCTTGGAGAAAGAAGTGGGCGCGAAATTGGGAGGAAATCGTTTATTGTTCTGAGCGTTGCCGAAGAAATAAATCAACGAAAACGTAGGTCACTCCGACCCTCTCTGGAGTATGTTATTTCATTTGTATTAACGTTTGTACGCGTTCTCTTACCAAGGTAATAACGTCCCATCATAAGCCCAAAACGCCCCGCTATCTTGCGGGGTTGCTTTTTCTATCAAGCCTAATAAATCCTTAGCAACTCGCTCTGGCGTGAACAACTTTCCCTCTGGGACATTGGTTTGAAAAGGTGCCGACAAAGCGGTATCTGTGGTGCCAGGGTGAAGTGAAAGCACCGTGCCATGTTTGACCACTCTTTGCCATTCGATCGACATGGTTTTTAGGAACATGTTTAATGCGGCTTTCGATGCTCGATAGCTGTACCAACCACCTAACTGATTATCGCTAATGCTGCCAACTTTGGCCGAAATGGTCGCAAACTTGGGTGCAGTACTGCGCTTTAGCTTGGGCGTGAAGTATTTCGCCAACAGCAAACTTGGCAAAGTATTAACCGTGATGGTTTGCTGAAAGAAGTCTGCGTCGAGCGAGCTAAGATTCTTCTCAGGACCTTTCTCTTGGGTGTGCAACATACCAACACAGTTCACCAACCAATCGACGTGTTCAATCTGCTCACTGAACGCTTTTACCTGCTCGTCTTGCGATACATCCACTTGATGCCAAACGACATTTGGGTGTTGCCAATCTGGTTGCTGCTTACGATAAGTGGCATGCACGCGAGCTTGAGGAAACCGAGCTGCGGCTTCTCTCACCATCGCCAAACCAATTCCACCATTGCCACCGACGATGAGTATTTCCATCACAAGTTCTCCACGTTTTCTATGTAGTGCTCTGCGGTATCAAGAATCGCTTGGCGTTGTTGTTCTTCCATGTTGTCCCAAGAGCGGAAAATCATCCCGATTCGTGGATTGGCTGCGAGGCGCTTGTCGTGTTTGTTCATAAAGCGCCAATAAAGGCTGTTAAACGGACACGATCCTTCCCCACTCCTCGCCTTATTGTCGTAATGGCAACCCTTACAGTAGTCGCTCATTTTGTTGATGTAAGAACCACTCGCCGCGTAAGGTTTGGTGCCAACAATGCCGCCATCCGCAAACAATGCCATGCCACGAGTGTTCGGCATTTCGACCCATTCAATCGCATCAACATAGATACCGAGATACCACTCATCCACTTGGTCTGGATCTATCTCGGTTAGCAAACAAAAGTTACCTGTGACCATCAAACGTTGGATATGGTGTGCGTAGGCATAATCGAGGGATTGACCAATCGCATTGCGCATACAGGCCATTTTGGTTTCGCCATTCCAAAAGAAGTCTGGCAGCTTCCTTTCTGCGCCCAACTCGTTCTTTTTCGGGTAATGAGGCATGTTTGTCCAATAGACGCCTCGGATGTATTCTCGCCATCCTAAGATTTGGCGAATAAACCCTTCGACTTGAGAAATGTCGATGTCTGCGTTGGAATGAAATGCCTTGAGTGAAGCATCAATGACTTCTCTCGGGTGCAGCAATTTGCTGTTAAGCGAGAATGAAATTCGGCTGTGATACAAGCTCCACTTAGCATCGTGCTGGCCTGTCATGGCATCTTGAAAACGTCCGAATAACGGCAGACAAACTTGGCAGAAATGCGCGAGTAAAGACAGGCTTTGCGCGCGATTGATCGGCCACAACAAGTCTCCTTCGAGGTTTCCGATGGTTTTGATGTCATGTTCTGCCAACCGCTCAATAATGCCGTGGACGTCGGTACTGAACATCAAAGGTTGTGGAAGTTGTTCAATGTCTTTGGCTTTGAGCTTGTTACGATTATTGGCATCGTAATTCCATTTTCCGCCGACAGGCTTTCCGTCTTGCATCAAGATGTCGAAGCGCTTGCGCATACGGCGGTAAAAGTGCTCCATCATGATGTGTTTGCCTTGAGGAAACTGCGATTCTATTTCCTCAAACGGTAACAAAAAGTGTTCCGAATCGACACAACGCGTCACGACCCCATCAAGCTTTAATTTGGCTAACTGCTCTAGCAGACGGTATTCATCCGGGCGTTGATATTCAAACTTACTTGCACCAACTTCGCTCACGTAGTGTTGCAAGACTTGCTCAAGATCGTCGAAGGATTGTGTGTCATCCAGTGTGAGATGCAGAACTTGATGACCTTCACTCTGACGCTCTTTCGCAAACTGTTCCATTGCAGAAAAGAACGCACACACTTTCTGAATATGATGCGTGACGTAAGTATTCTCTTGCTTGAGCTCCGCAATCAGGTAAAGCACTTGCTCATCCGGTTGCTGAAACCAAGAGTGCTCACTGTTAAGTTGATCGCCCAAGATCAATCGTACGGTTTCAAATTGCATTACGGTTTCTCCGATGACGAAGCTTTGTCACTGCTGCCCATCACAATCGGCCAGTCGACCATGTCTACACTATTCAAATGCGCGCCAGGACAACGACCTTGCCACCTATCGATGAACTCCATGTGCGGATCGTACATTTCGGTTTGCTTTTCGAGGTTGAATTGTCGTGAACCACGCGGATCAGCACCAACGCCCGCTAGGTATTGCCAATTTCCCCAGTTTGATGCCACATCGTAATCGACCAGTTGTGACTCAAAGTACGCCGCGCCATAACGCCAATCGAGGCCAAGTTCATGCACCAAACAACTGGCGACTAACTGTCTGCCACGATTCGACATATAACCGGTTTCATTAAGTTGGTGCATACACGCATTGACGATAGGAAATGGCGTTTCACCTTTCTTCCATTGTTGGAAACGGTGCGCGTAAAAGCTGGTGAGTGGTGCTCGATTTTGGATGCCACCGAATCGGAAGAGCTGTCGCTTGTATCGACGGGCATACCAATAAAAGTATTCACGCCAAAGCAGTTCGAAGTAAATCCAGTAGGTTGAATCATTTGCGCCATTCTCCGCTTCATAACGTTTCAACATGGCATAAATAGTTTTCGGAGAAACGCACCCATGAGCTAGCCAAGGAGAGAACTTGGTGGAGTAATTCATGCCATCTAAACCATTGCGTGTTTGTTTGTATTCACTGGCTAGTGTGGAAGCAAAATACTGGCGACAATGTTCAAGCCCGCGGCTTTCTCCACCATGAAACGCAGCTTTTGTGTCAAAGTAATATGCAGTAACGGAAGGAAGATTCACACCTAAGGGAATTGGAGGTAACGAACGGACACTCTCGTGGGGCCGAGAGATGTCTGAACCTTCAACTTGCTTTCTAAACTGCGTGAAAGTGGTAGGCAGATTGCTCAAGTCAAATGGTAGTTGTTCTTCCCTTAACAGGGTCCGGATTGTTTGCTGTTTTGTTTTTACATGAGAAGCGCCTTCAGCTACGCGATCTAACGCTTGTTGCTCATCCGAACCGGGAAAGGCGTCAGCATATATATGTGTGACGCCGAAGCGATTAACAGCATACTTGATTGCTTGATCGGGCGTCAGTTCAACCGCCCATAATCGCTGACCAAGGTGATTCAAAGATTGATTGAGTTCACTAAGCGACAAGTCGAGAAACTGCAATTTCGCACGCCCGAAAGAGGCTTCCTGCGCAAAGTGATGCAAGTAAGGCGTCATTGAAGGGTAGCAATACAAGCAAATTAACTCGTCCATTTCTACACTGGCGCTTTTCAACAGTGGGTTGTCGTGCAATCGCAAGTCGTTCGTGAACCAATAAAGTCCTATTTTCTTTTTCAATTCGCACCCTCAGATGTTAATTCTTCGTCTACGAGTTCTTTTCACGGAGACCCTGACGTTAAGCCTTTTGATTTACTTGCTTTTATACGAAAACGAGAGTTTGACGATCATTAGGTTACTAACGTTCACACGGAATCCATTTGCTGGATATCTCAAAACACGCAATACCACCAAATTCCTGTACATGTTTCATACTGATATTTTATAAAATTTGAATCCAACGGTATTGATCACGATCTTAATCACTCATTTTCTATATAAACCATGCAAAAGTGATAAAAATTAAAGCGACATTAGTTAATATCCGTTAATCTAAGCCCAATCCCATTTTGCTAGTACCATCGCAGAAATGACCGACGAGTTTAAGAAATCAACCGCTAATTTAAAAAAAGCGGTCCCACTGATGATCAAAAACCATGTTGCTGCCACGCCAGCCAACTACGCGCTTTGGTATACCTACGTTGACAAGACCATTCCAGAACTCAACTTTGAGTTAGACATGGTGTTAGAAAACTACGGTATTTGCCCGCCAGCAACCAATAAACAGCTTTACAACAACTATGTGGCCAGCAAAGCAGAAACCAGCCTTGAAGATCTTAGAACCAATGTAGAAGTTCTGCTACACGAAGTATCCAGTTCAATGAGCGATACGATTTCAGATACTTCCTCCTTTTCCGAGATGGTAGACAAAAGCTTTAATAAACTGGAAAAAGTTGAGGACAATAGCCTAAGCATTGAAGAAGTGATGGTGGTGATTCGTCAACTTGTCGCAGAGTCACATGAAATTCGTCACTCAACAAAGTTTTTGAATAGCCAATTGACTAACGCGAGTGAAGAAATTTCTCGCCTCAAAAACCAACTGGCTGAAGTACAGCAAGATGCGTTGTTCGATGGTTTGTCAAACCTATACAACCGCCGAGCATTTGACAAAGATCTCTCTTCACTTATTGCATCAAATCAGGCAATGACCTTGATCATGCTTGATATCGATCATTTCAAATCATTTAACGACAATTACGGGCACCTTTTTGGCGATACAGTATTAAAAGCCATTGCCCGCCGGCTACAACAAAGCTGTCGAGATGGGATATGTGCGTACCGTTTTGGTGGTGAAGAATTCGCGTTAATTGTACCTAACAAATCTCTGCGAATTGCTCGCCAATATGCAGACACACTACGCCGGATGATAGAAAAACTGCGTATCAGAGATAAGCGCTCAGGCACACAAGTTCACAGCATTACAGCTTCTTTTGGGGTAGCAGAATTTGAGCCGGGTGATACGCCTGAAGCCTTAATCAATAAAGCCGATAAACAGCTTTATGAAGCAAAACAACTCGGTCGTAACCGCGTGATGCCAATTTAAATAAACTGGCTAAGCGAAAACGACTTTTATGATGAAAAAGAAAACCCCGCGCTGTAAAGTGCGGGGGTTTTGTATCCAATCATGAGTATCTTAATCGACGCTGTAACAGTAACTTAGAATGTAGTCGTCACCATTTTTTGCGGTATATTCTTTATCTTCACTGCATGCCATCGGCTTACCTTTTTTGTCGCCTTTGATTAGACTTATCCAATGGCGCATCGCGGTTGGTGCATTGCCAGTTAGTTCAGGATGAAACGTCGTGCGAGTTTCTAATTGAATATCGTCAATGTCCACTAATTCCACGCAACCAGTGCCTTTGTGACAGCCAAACAGCACTTCTACATGATTGCCCGAATCATCTTTAAACAAAATCGACTTTGGATCTTCCTTTCCACCAGTGTACGCCACAAAATGTTTCGGGCTTTTCAGGCCGCTGTGTGTACCGTCTTTGAAATAAGCCAAAACATGGCGGTAATCAATCACGTAACTTGATACATCTTGGTGCGACCCGTTCTCCAATGGGAACATGCGGTCAAGGAGTTGCTTCGCTTTTACTTGTTTCTCACTCTGCTGCTCAGCACTTACCGCTTCGACGGCAAATACGGCTTCAGCGATAAATGGGCGTTGTTGTTGTTGCATCTCTTTTTTATCGAAGTTCAGCATATTCATCGTCATATCCTCGCACTTAAAAACTCGTCCTAGAGTAAAAACTTAAATCCTTTATTTAAGTTTCAGGCAATTCTGTGAAGTGGATGGTTAATTTCCTTGCCTGCTCATTATGTAGACTAGCGAAATATTGACTACAATTTCACAACAAAAATTTTACAATGTGAATTTTACAAAATGTCTGTGTCAAAAAGCCTTATTCGTCAGTCTCATTTTCTTGGTACGAAAATTCGTAACCTAAGAAAAAACAACCATTTAACGATGGAAGATTTGTCTGCCCGTTGTGTAAGAATTAATCCAGAGTACGCTCCTTCGGTTTCTTACCTTTCGATGATTGAGCGCGGAAAACGCGTACCGAGTATCGATATGCTCGAAGTGATCGCGGAAGTTTTTCAAAAAGATCCGGCGTGGTTTTTAGATGATGAACCCGAATTAGAAGCCATCACACCCAACAAAGGAAATCGTGGCGGGATTAGTGGCATGGCGTTGGAGCCGAGCTTCCTGTTTTCCAATGATATTCTTCAAATCGCGATACCAGAAATGCTCTCCCAAACAGGTATCACGGGGCGTCAATTCGCCCACTTACTGATCCGCGCACACCAAGAAAACCATCAAAACCATTTTCCTGATTTAGAGCGCGCCGCCGAAGAGGTCGGCTTGAAGCGGCTGAATCTATCTGTAGAAGATCTCGTAGACATTGCAAAGAGTATGGGATTGGATATCCGCTGGGTAGATCGAGCGCCACAAGATGTGATTGATGAACTGGGCGTCAGCGCCAAACAGTTGATTACGTCTTTCATGGAGCCACCTGGGACTATTTATCTCAATAAACGAATGCGTGACTATCCAACCCGATTGAAGTATGACTTGGCGGTATATATCGGCCATCGAGTGCTCCATAGCAGCGATGCAATGAATAACGTTTTATCTATCGGGCATCAAAACAATTGGGAGCAAATGGACAGCCCTGTGTCGAACTCTGAACTCAATTCGCAAGATATCCTGCAAGCTTGGCGTGATTTTGAGTCCAGCTTTTTTGCTGGTGCCTTGCTTTGCCCCAAAGTACCATTTCGTCAGTTGCTTGACCGCTCCGGTTACGAAATTGATGTTCACAAAAAGGCCGGCGTTTCTCCTTCCGTTGCAATGCGTCGCATGACGGTGGTCTCGCCTTACCCTCATTGGCACTATTTTGATGCCTATGGCCCCGGCAAGTTAAAAGCAGTGTATCGAGGAAATGGTATTCCATTGCCTTGGGGCAACATGCGCAAAGTAAACGACCCTTGCCAGCACTGGGCGGTATTCCGACGCCTTTCCCAGCCTTTGGATACCAGTTCAGCGCAAATCTCGATCTTAAATGTTGGCGACGAGCCACGTATCTACTGCTGCGAATCGGTCAACGTATTTGACCCTGCGGGAAATAATCGCGTGCTATGTGCCGGTATTGATCTTAACCCTGCTATTTCTGCACAAGGTGGCGATGCCGTTTCCATAGCGGAAGAACTTAAGTCCCTTTGTGTCGCTTCCGGCGGAAGTGGTGTTATTCCTCCCCACATCAAAAAAGACTTAACGACTATCGCTAAGATATTAAACATCAACTGGATAGAGCGCGGGATTCAAACCCAAGCAAGGTTGATCTGCTCCAGAGGGGCGGTTTGTCCAAGACAACCTAGTTGTTACAGCAAGTGCGGAGAAGCTGATGAGACGGGCAGCGACGTGAATATCATCGGGCTTTAGAAAGAAAAAACGCCAATCACAATAAACGTGATTGGCGGTATATACTTGTGAACAATTTGTATTCACTAACAACGTCAGTTGGCTAGGTGACCCTCGGCTTAATAAGGGTCACTCTAAGTAAAGCACGATGCGTGCCAACTTTAAAAAAGCCGTTTTTTAGTAGATCCAGATGCATATCGTTGCTTTATTAACCATTAATTTCGCAAACTGCATTTGCAAAATGCAACATTATTCAAATATGCCACTGAATGCACTGCTAATAACGACTCTCTCAGCAAAGTGTCTGTGAACATATGAAGTCACATATTCTTGCACCTCAATGATGATGAGATTTCGGGCTCCCAACTTTACCATTCCTCTAACCCCTTATTGAAACTGGGTTCAGGCTCATCCGCCATGCTTTTGTTGATACATTCTCTCATCGGCTATTTTCATCATTTGCTCAGGAGATGACATTTTCGGGTCAAATATCGCGTACCCAATACTGGCTTTCAAATAGATAAGCGTTTCATCGTAAATGACGGGCGTCGAGCATAGCGCTAATCGAAGTTTTTGTAGAAGGGACTGAACATTTTCTTCCGTTCCTGGGTGATGAACTACAACTAAGAACTCATCACCGCCCATTCTGGCCACGATGTCTGATTTACGCAGAGAGCTTTTTACCCTTTCAGCCGTAGCGATTAAAACTTTGTCACCTGCGTCGTGACCATAGGTGTCGTTAATGTGTTTAAACCTATCTAGGTCAATATTAATTAAGGCGAAGCTATAACGCTTTTTATAACGTTTCGCTATTTCGAACTGCTGCTTGTAAAACTTCATAAAATAGCGACGGTTTGGTAAATTCGTGAGTTCATCGTGTAAAGCTCTGTCATCTGCAATGGTATACAGTCGATAAATGGCGAACAGCGCGAGGCTAAGTGCGAATATAATGGGATAGCCGATTACTCTAGCTAAATGCAACTGATGCCAAGAGATTTGGCGATCAGCTTTGCCTCCAGAGAAAACCACCATACTCCACCCACCATAAGGAAAATGAACCATCTCTTTTGCATATGCCATGCTATTTACACTTTGCGCGCCAAAGAAAGCATCACCAAATGAGCCACCGCTATCGTAACCACGGATCATTAAAGGGTAACGATACGAGAAATCAATTACGCCGGTTTCTCTCATCAGAGCATCGAAATCAATCACCGCACTGATCACTCCCCAGTAGTCCTGATTCATTGGAGGATCAAGAAAAACAGGCACACGCACGATCAAACCTCGGCCACCTTGAATCAAAGTCACTGGCCCTGCGATGAAAATTTCTTGTACATCCTTGGCTTTTTGCACCTGTACCCACTGCTGTGGCACTGCGCGGTAATCAAGGCCGATTAGGCGCTCATTACCTTGGCGTGGAAATACATGACTAATTACATCATTTTTCGCGATACCGATGATTGTAATATGTTTACTTTTATTTAGGATTCGGTGAGCGGCGATACTCAATTCTTCTTCTTGGTTTTTAGGAAGTAACGTAATGAGTGTCGCTAAAGTACTGGCTTTGTAGATATCCGCCATAAGTACCGCTTCCAAATTGGAACGGAGAATGGAAAGTTGTTCTTTGGCCTCAACTTGAACTCGCTCTTTGTGAAGCTCTTGCTGGTTTCGATTTAACAGCTCGATAACCCCAATACACAAAGCGAAAAAGGTGAGGAAGAACAATGCAAAATAGCATCGTTTTCTGGGTAAATAACGCATTTTCTCCCCACAACTCGTATACAACTACGAGATTTTTTATTTATTGTTAAAATTCTTATTATCACAAGAATAACCAATCATAATCAGAAAGGTAACAGTGATTGACAACTTTTATGTTTTAGGTGTGAGATGATGCATCAACAAGGCGATTTATTTGGCGGCGATCTATGGCAAGAAGTAGAAAGAGGAAAACTTTATTATGATCCTCAATTTCTTAACCATCTTGAGGCGGATAATTACTTTGACCAACTTCGAAAGACACTGCCATGGCACCAAGAACACATTACTATGTTCGGCAAGTCAGTACTTCAACCTCGCTTACAAGCGTGGCACGGTGATGCAGCATATACTTACTCAGGCTTAACCATGCAGCCTCACCCTTGGACTCCTGAGTTAACTCAGCTCAAAGTGCGTTGTGAATCAGTTGCTGATGTCACTTTTAATTCTGTTCTCGCTAACTTATATCGACACGGCCAAGACTCAATGGGCTGGCACCAAGATAATGAACCAGAGTTAGGTAGAAACCCTGTTATCGCATCTTTGAACTTAGGTGAAACACGTCGATTTTTGCTTAGAAATTTACATTGTAAAACTGAGATTGAATATGAGCTTTCTCACGGCTCCTTACTGATTATGGCTGGCGAGCTACAGCATCACTGGAAGCACTGCGTACCAAAAACCGCGAAAACCAAAGGTGAACGTATCAACCTGACTTTTAGGCAAATTTTTAACTATTGACTCAGCTTTTACATTCTCAATTAATATTGATGGTAGGTTTAGGTTCAGGACTTCATAGGGAATGGATTTATGCGTATTAAACCTCTTAGCTTAGCGGTCTTACTCTCTTGCTCACTTACCTTTGCAGCTCAGGCATCACAGGAAGAGGTACCGCTTCTCGATAATACTCAATCAGCGCAGTTGATTCGTAGTACCTACGAACAGGAACTGTTCACTTTCCCGGCGTTTAAAGAGGGCCATTTTGGCTTACGCATGTACCGCCAAACATTAGATGAGAAATATCACGCTGCCATTTGGACCGACATGGCACAAGTAGCCAGCCGGTTAAACCAATTTGCTAATGAAGTTGTTGAACCAGAAGACATCATTCTCTATTCATCTCAAAGGCTGACCACGTATCAAGAGAAAGAAACCGAACGAGGGCAGCGACGCTATACCGTGACTAAACACCATCCTGAGTACCTTTATCTTGGTGTGGATTTGCTTGGCGCAATGGCAAGAGCAAACGAATATGGCCTAAAGCATAAACAAGACAAAACGCTGAGAAAAATTATTAGGCGCTACGATTTCTCGCGTTACGTTACGGACAAAGAGATGATAGAAGCATGGGCAGCTCAGCTTGCAAACCAAGTCTACTGGCTTCGTCAGTTAGGAGAGCAAGATGTGGTCGAGGAATTCACTCAAACCTTCCGTGACACCTACCCCGACGATAAAGATAAGATGCTTTCAGCTCAGCAGTATTGGAACAAACTCTATGGGATGACGCACATCATCTTTGCCGATTCACAGTATTATCAGGAGCGAGTAAGCGAGAAGAAACACCAATGGATTTATGATTACTTTCGCAACAATATCGACACTATCCTACTGCGCGCCAAAGAAGACGTGATTGCGGAAGTCGGCATTTCGTTTTTGTTAGCAGGCTTGGACCATGATCCGGTCGTAAAGAAAACCCGCCAAGCCATTCGTCACGCAATCAACGCAGAAAAAGGGATGATTCCGTCGGTCGACGGTAACTTTGATCTCAAGTACGGCGAACACCGTAACGTGCTAGCCATCATGCTGCTCGATTGGAAAGGGGTACATAAAGCGCCAACTTATCAAGAGCACCCAGAGGCTTTTAAATCGATACCTTACGGCTTAATGCCCAAGCCTTAGAAATAACAAAACCCGCCATTTAGGCGGGTTTTTAGTGTGTATCTTCAATCTAAATTAGAGAGAGATAAAAATGCCCGCTAAGCAAGCACTCATCAGGTTAGCGAGTGTACCAGCAGCAACCGCTTTTAGGCCTAGACTTGCAACATCTTTGCGGCGCTCAGGTGCCATCACGCCGATAGAGCCCAACTGAATCGCAATTGAGCCAATGTTCGCAAAACCACACAACGCAAAAGTGATAATAATTTGAGTATGCTCAGACAGTGTCGCTTTGTGCTGCACAAAATCGATAAACGCAACAAACTCATTCATCACCACTTTCTGACCAATGTATGAACCCGCAGCTAGAATTTCGTGGCTTGGCACACCAATCAACCACGCTAGAGGTGCAAACAAATAACCAAAAATCGCTTGTAGCGTTACGCCAGAGAAACCAAGTATCTCACCCAAGTTTTCTAGCCCCGTGTTCACCATCGCGATAACACTCACGAAAGCGATAAGCATGGTACCAACAGCAACGGCAACTTTCATACCGCCCATGGCACCGCTTGCTAGCGCATCAATTACGTTGCTTTCTTCTGATTTATCTAGCTCAATATTGTTGTAATCGCTTGGCGTTTGACGCTCAGGAACGATGATTTTTGCCATCATCAAACTACCTGGTGCTGCCATAAAGCTTGCCGCGATCAAGTATTTGAGGTCGACCCCTAAACCAGCATAACCACCAAGCACACTGCCCGCCACTGAAGCCATACCACCAGCCATCACGGCAAACAGTTCAGAGCGAGTCATGTTAGAAAGAAATGGACGAATAAGAAGTGGTGACTCGCCTTGAGATAAGAAAATGTTCCCTGTTGCAACCAAAGACTCTGCTTTACTCGTACCCAAGAACTTCTGGATAGCGCCGCCAATAAATTGAATCACTTTTTGCATAATGCCCAAATAGTAAAGGGCGGAGATAAGAGCACTGAAGAAGATGATGATAGGAAGGACACGGATAGCGAAGATAAAGCCAGAAGAAGCGAGGTCACCAAAGAGGAATTTAATCCCTTCATCAGCAAAGCTGAGTAGCCCCGCGACACCATTACTTAAACTCGCCAGCGCCGCTTGACCCAACGGGAAATAGAGCACCAAAGCAGCAAACCCCATTTGTAGCATCAAGGCGCGAGATACAGTTTTCCAATTAATGGAAGAACGACCCTCAGAAAGTAGGAAAGCACAACCTAGCAGTGCAACAATACCAAATAGACTAAATAGAACACTCATGAGCTGGACCTACTAAACGTTGAAAAAGAAAAAAGAGCCAAAGGAATTGGCAGAAGAAAGGGACAACGCAGCGAGTGATAACTCACTTTTAGATCCAGAATGTAGACAGAACGAATAGTTCGACATCTTATTTTTACCTTATACAAGCAATTGAACGTAGCTGGTCCGGTCCGTGGGGTCATTCACTGCTGGCGAGCATGTTGCTTGGCCTGCTCCATGTGACGGCTTGTATGGGTAAGGGTCCTGAACAACTAAACCCTAATTCCCGCTTAAACGGGACGCAAGTATAGCCAACAAAAAGAGATATTCATCACATTTATTTACGCAAACGTTCAAGCGTTCAAAATTTAGGCAAAAGTACTCTTTTGTCGTCATACTATTAATAAAAGTAAGGGCATAAGGATAGGCGTTGATGGTAAAAAACATAAAAGTGACCAATAAATATGCAATCAAACTCGAAAGAGCCAAAATTCGTCATTTTGCTCTCGCCAACAGGTGGATTTTGGTTATACAATTCGCGTTGCTTCTTTCGAGGCCTCTGAGTATTCAGAGCATCATGATGCCGAGATGGTGAAATTGGTAGACACGCTAGCATGAGGTGCTAGTGCCTTTGGTGTGAGGGTTCGAGTCCCTCTCTCGGCACCATTATCCTTCTTCCCTAATTTTGTTCGAGTGTAATGCAAAGTTCTAAGCAGGCAAGACAGTCTACAGATGCTAATCAACTTCTGAGTGAGCTTGCGGTTCACGCTTTATTACACCTGCACTTTAAAATTCACGCGTCCTCGCATGGCCTCTCCCTTAAAGAACGTAATGACTTACTTCAGAAATGGCTGAAACCAAAACTGAAGAGTAATCGCTATAAGCTGATTAAAAAGCCGTTAAAGTCTTTGACTCAGCAGGCAAAAGGTGAGAACGGAAATCTGGAAGTATTACTCGAGCGCTGCGTCGGTGCAGACAAACCCAGCAACCCTCAACCCGATCTAGATAGCTACTTGCTGCTGATCAACGAGATTGAGAAGAAACTGGGGACTACCGTGTTATTATCGCGACCGGAAGACGTCGACTTATCTCACGACCAACACGGCTGTTTGCTGTGTGTGCTTTCTGAGAACTTAAATCAGCACTTCGATGATAATAACGCCCTAATCGCTCCTATTTCGATGCTGTTCCGCGGACCAATGAGTCAACGCTCACTTTTCCTTGGCAGCATTTACGCCAGTGGTACCTTCAATTATGAAGTGCAGTATCAAGACGACCAGTTCGTTCGCATCACATTAGAGTTAGCGTAACTGTAACGCTAAGAAATAAACGAATCGAAAAAGGCCGTGAAACTCGCGGCCTTTTGCTTATCTAGATTTAAACTTGAGTTAATCGATCTCTTTAAATCGAGCAGTAAAGTGGCGCAGCACTGGTGGCTCGTACTCGAAAGTGAGCCCTTTTAACTCATGTGCACGATTTTTCAGTTCGATAATCGCATCCGCAATGTAATCCATATGATCGTTTGTGTAGACACGACGTGGAATGGTCAAACGCATCAACTCAAGCTCTGACGCTTTTTGTTTACCCGTTTCCGGATCTCGACCAAGCAGCAACGATCCTATCTCTACTGCTCGAATACCCGCTTCCAAGTACAAAGCATTACACAATACCTGCGCAGGAAACTGATCCGCTGGAATATGTGGCAAAATCTTAGCGGCATCCACAAACACCGCATGACCACCCGTTGGGTATTGAATCGGAATACCGCCTTCACGTAAGCGCTCACCTAAGTATTGAACTTGGCTAATTCTATAGTGAAGAAAATCCTCATCCGCGGCTTCATACAAACCGCGAGCGAGCGCTTCCATATCACGCCCAGCCATGCCGCCGTATGTTACAAATCCTTCCATGGGTACGCAGCGCGTCTGCACCGCCTGGAACAACTCCTTATGATCACGAATACAACACATGCCACCAATGTTTACCATCGGGTCTTTCTTAGCTGACATGGTGAGCATATCACCGTACTGGTACATCTCACGGATGATTTCCAGAATCGATTTATTCTCGTAACCCGCTTCACGCTGCTTGATAAAGTAGGCGTTCTCACAGTAACGAGCCGAGTCAATCACCACTGGAATATCGTACTTGGTTGCAATCTCGTACACACTGCGCATGTTTTCCATCGACACAGGCTGACCACCGGAGCTATTACAAGTAATCGTGGTGATAATTGCACAGATGTTATGCGAACCGTGCGCTTCAATTGTTGCCACCAGCTTATCGATATCAAAATTGCCCTTCCAATCATAAGGCGTAGTGGTGTCGAATGCTTCTTCCGTTACCACGTTAATCGCTTTACCGCCATTGAGTTCAATGTGACCCGCTGTGGTATCAAAATGGTAGTTCGAGATAAATACTGGCGTTTCGCCACCACGCACCTGACGCATACGCTCAATCAAAGCGGGGAACAAAATTTGCTCGGCACCACGCCCTTGGTGTGCAGGCACGGTGAGCTTATAACCGAAGAAGTGCTCCACTGCATCACACAGGTTGTAGTAATTTCGACTCCCCGCATAGGATTCATCCCCCATCATGATGCCAGCCCACTGATTATCACTCATGGCACCAGTGCCTGAGTCAGTCAGCAAATCGATATAAACATCATCACTACGAAGAAGAAATGGATTATAGCCCGCTTCTTTTAACGCGACTTCACGGTCTGCCAAAGTCGTCATTTTGATTGGCTCAACCATTTTGATACGGAAAGGTTCTGGAATACGTTTCATTGTTAATTTCCTTATACGCATTGCCCTACGCAGTTTCACGTAAGACTAAAAAACAAATAGATAGAATGCTTTTCAATGCGATTGCATTGAGGAAATCAACGAGAAGAGATTTTACTAAGGAGAGACAAGCAGTAGTCTAGGTTATACCAGAACGACAGCACCAAACGGCTATCGAGAATATCCTTTATTCTCATCGTCTTCGTCCTCCTGATAAAAATAAAAAGTCAGAAACCCCATGTCTCTGACCTTTTCAATATAGTGCAGTTTTCAATCAATTTTCAGTGAGGTCACCCTCATTTTAAGAAGGTCTCGCCCTTTTCATTCTGCGTTTGATATTACTTTCTTTGACTAGGTAATCGAAAAGTGGCGCGAATAAGTTAGCAAATAGAATCGCTAACATAATGCCTTCTGGATAAGCCGGGTTCAGCACTCGGATAAAAATCGTCATCACGCCGATTAATAGTCCGTATGCCCATTTCCCGTTATTGGTAAAAGCTGCCGAGACAGGGTCTGTCGCCATGAAGAAGGTACCAAACGCAAGCCCACCAATCACGAAGTGCCAGTAGAACGGCATGGAGAACATGGGGTTAGAGTCTGAACCGATCGCATTCAATAGTAATGAAGCTCCGATTAAACCGACCAACACGCCCGCAACAATTCTCCACGATGCAATCTTCATAAAGATGAGAACCAAGCCTGTTAGTGCGATCAACAACGTGGAGACTTCACCCATCGAGCCTGGTAAATTACCAACAAAAGCATCTCCCCATGAAATTGGCTCTCCCGTCATATTATTTATCAAAGCACTTTGCCCTCCTTCATACCATTGGCTAAGTGGAGTAGCGCCAGAGTAACCATCAGCCGCGACCCACACGGCACCACCGGACATGTTGGCAGGATAGGCAAAGTATAAGAACGCGCGCCCTGCTAAAGCTGGATTTAGGAAGTTTCGTCCAGTACCACCGAAAATCTCCTTCGCCACAACAATACCGAAAGTGATACCTAAAGCCGCTTGCCATAGTGGAATTGTCGGAGGAAGGATCAGCGCAAAGAGTATAGAGCTGACAAAAAAGCCTTCATTTACCTCATGCTTTCGCACAATAGCAAACAGAACTTCCCAGAAACCACCAACGATAAACACCGTCGCATAAACCGGGAGAAAGTAAGTAGCACCAAGCCACATTTTACTTCCCCACCCCGCTTGTGAAACCGCATCTAACGAGCCCCATACCCAACTCAGTTGCCATGAAGAAACAAGCGCTTGCTGAGCTGAGGCTTGATCCATTCCATACAACAAGGCATCACTCGCTTGCTGGCCTATGTTGTACATACCCCAGAACATGGCAGGGAAGACCGCCAACCACACCATGATCATAATACGTTTTAAATCGATGCTATCTCGAACGTGAGTCATGCCCTGGTTTACCTTACCAGGCGTGTAAAAAATGGTTTCGACAGCTTCGAAAAGTGGGTAGAACTTGTGATACTTCCCACCTGGACCAAACTTAGGTGTCGCTTTCTCAAAGTAATGTTTAAGGCTCATAACGCTCCTCCTTTATCTAAAAGATGGTACGCACATGTGTAAAAAGCGATCGTTTTTTAATCTCTTCGTCTTCCTTCTTCGTATTTCACCTTGTTCGCCACTCTTCTGTCTCCTCTTTAAATCCGGCGAACAGTTTATCCAACGAAAAAGGGACCGCTCATGGACACACTCGCCATTGACCTAGCTAGATTCCAATTTGCCTTTACTGTCTCTTTCCACATTATTTTTCCAGCGTTTACGATTGGTTTGGCAAGTTATCTCGCTGTATTAGAGGGCTTGTACTTAAAAACGGGCAACAAACAGTACATGCAAATCTATAAGTACTGGCTCAAAATCTTTGCCATCAGTTTTGGTATGGGTGTGGTGAGTGGCATCGTGTTGAGCTATCAATTCGGTACTAACTGGAGCGTGTTTGCCGACAAAACAGGCCCAATCCTAGGCCCGCTAATGGGTTATGAAGTTTTTACTGCGTTTTTCCTCGAAGCTGGGTTTTTAGGCGTGATGCTTTTCGGTATGGATAAGGTGGGTAAGAAGCTTCACTTCGCCGCGACTTGTATTGTTGCATTCGGGACGTTTTTGTCTGCGTTTTGGATACTTTCGGTTAATAGTTGGATGCAAACACCAGCGGGCTATAGTATCAACGAAGCCGGACAGTTTATCCCAGAAGACTGGTGGGCGATTGTCTTCAACCCTTCCTTCCCTTACCGGCTCGTTCATATGTTGCTCGCCGCTTACCTTACTACTGCCTTTGTTGTAGCCGGCGTTGCCGCTTATCACTTGCTAAAAGCAAACCATAACCCTCTAGCCAGAATTATGTTCTCGATGGCAATGTGGATGGCTGCCATCGTGACACCAATTCAAATCGTTGCTGGAGACATGCATGGATTAAACACCCTTGAACATCAACCCGCCAAAGTTGCCGCGATGGAAGGGCACTATGAGTCTCACCAAGGCGCGCCATTGATCCTCTTCGGTATCCCTAACGATGAAGAAAAACGCATGGAATACGCACTGGAAATCCCCAAACTCGGTAGTTTGATTTTAACTCATGACCTCAACGGTGAAGTGAAGGGATTAGATGCTTTTCCAGAGGAGGAACACCCTCCTGTCTCTATCGTTTTCTGGTCTTTCCGAGTAATGGTCGCGCTTGGTTTTGGCATGCTTGTTATTGGTTTGTGGAGCCTTTGGCTAAGAAAACGTCGCAAACTTTTTGATTCGAGGGCACTTCAACGTATTTGTGTGCTGTTTGCCCCAGCGGGGTTCATTGCAGTTTTAGCAGGCTGGATAACTACCGAAGTCGGTCGACAGCCTTACACCGTATACGGTCTTTTAACCACAGCCAATTCGGCATCGCCTATTGATGCCGCCGCGGTGAGCGTCTCCCTGACGGCGTTCATCGTGGTTTACTTTGTGGTTTTTGGAGCTGGCTTCTTCTATCTCCTACGTTTGATGCGCAAGTCTCCAACTCGATATGAAGAAGGTCTAGATAGCCGACTTCCTGATGGCACGAAAACCGATGCCATCACACATTCTAACCATCTAACCTAGGAGCTTACTCATGGATTACGCATTAATTTGGTACGCTTTGATTGGGCTCGCTGTTCTGATTTATGTCGTGTTAGATGGCTTTGATCTCGGTATTGGTATCCTATTCCTCAGCGCTAATGATGATGAAGAGCGCGACATGATGATGAACAGCATCGCTCCTGTTTGGGATGGGAATGAAACTTGGCTAGTTCTTGGCGGAGGTGGGCTTTTTGCCGTGTTCCCCCTCGCCTACGCGGTCATTATGCCAGCACTCTATGCTCCCCTGATTTTAATGCTGCTCGGGTTAATTCTGCGCGGGGTTTCTTTTGAGTATCGCTTCCGAACACAACGCGGAAAGTTTTTATGGGATAGCGCTTTTTTCATTGGTTCACTCACCGCGGCATTGATGCAAGGCATTATGCTCGGAACCCTGCTCCAAGGTATAGAGGTTAGTGAACGAGCATACGCAGGTGGATGGTTTGATTGGCTTTCACCATTTAGCGTATTTTGTGGCCTGGCGCTTGTTTGTGCTTATATTCTGCTCGGTTCATGCTGGTTATTAATCAAGCTTCCAGAAGAGCTGATGGGGCGCTATTACGTGGTCGCGCGACGATGGGGACTAGCGATGGTAGCCTGTATATTCATCGCCAGTTTGTGGCTGCCATTGAGCCAAAATATCGTCTTTGAACGTTGGTTCTCATTACCAAACTCGCTACTGTTTTTCATTTTACCAATTATTGCTGCGGCACTTATTTGGCAGCTATTCAAAGCCTTACTCGATCACAAAGCCGTCCGAGCCTACGTTCTTGCGATCGGCCTGTTTCTTTTGTCCGCGATGGGTTTCGGTGTCAGTACATTCCCTTACTTGGTCCCATTCGCACTCACTTATCAAGACGTCGCCGCGCCAGATAAGAGTTTGGCATTTTTACTTGCCGGTGCGGTGGTATTACTTCCTCTGATCATAGCCTACACGGCTTATTCGTACTGGGTTTTCCGCGGCAAGATTAAACGTGGAGAAGGATATCACTGATGAAACTAAAACCCATTTTGTGGTTCATTGGCATTTGGCTGGTAAGCGTGGTCGCCTTGTTTATCATCAGTTCGTTGATACGAACTGCGATATTGTAGGCCCAGAGTCTACTGCACCACATCTGAAGCCATTGAGGTCTATACTCAAGCAAGAGTAAAACAACGGAGTGTTTTTATGACCTTAAAGCGGTTTCTGGTAACTTTGATTCCTTTGACGGTTCCACTGTTTTCACCAAATGCTTTGGCCGTAGACAAGCAGATGTCATCCGCCATGAAAAGTAAAATGCGGTCTATTTGCTCCGCAACAAACGAGCAGGGCCGTTGGCAACTTGCTGAGGCAACTCCTGACGCCAGACGCTCACTCAACATGGTGCTTTATCAAATGAATGCCGATGATAAATTGAAAGCAATTCATGAGGTGAGAACCAAAATGGTCGGCGGCACCCATTATGCGTTTGAGTTCGAGTTGCAAGATGGTCAGGTCTGGAATGCAATTGTATTGCACAGTGCCCGAGGCGATTACATGATAGAAAGACACGCCAAGAAAGGGGAACTCTGCCCTAAATAGCAATAGACACTACAACTTTACGACACAATAAAGTCGACTGATTCAGTCGCCTTTATTGTTGGTATGTTTAGGTATCGCTTCAAAAGCTTGGGAAAAGTAATAGCTTTCAACCTGAGGCCTAACTAAATCACAAGCTAACCCAAGGTCATCATTTTTTGTGAAAGGTAAATGTTCTGACACTAATTCCTGGGAATCTTTGTCCACGGTCTGGAAAGATTCAACAATTCTAAGTGGCCAGTAAGCTTTATTCTCAGTAACAAGAAAAAAGTAATATTGGAGCTGCTCTCCATGAGTCACGGCATTGTTAATTTCACTTCTAATTTTAACCACTTCGATTTTGCTACCAACACAAGTGAAGTCATATGCATCAGTAATTTCCGCTTCCTTCGCGCCCGGAGTATATACCATATAATCCGATTCAAACTTATTATCAGTCAGCAAATAACCATCGTCGACACTAGTTAACTGAAAGGAAAATGCAGGGTAATGTACTATCAAACAAGCTCCAAAAGCCCTACTTAAAAATTTCTTTGAAAATGCCTTTTTTATACAGTTCGGTAAATATCTCATGTCGTTGTCCATATGAATCTGTATTTTTATTAATAACCCTAGTAATACTATCAGTCACCGTTCTAGATGCTCCCTTATCGGCTTTTAAATATAGCTTATTCTTCAGCCAAAAAATCATAGCAGTCCTGATGGCATATTTAGGTTGAGCAACTAACTGAGGCGAAGAAGAGAAACTCGTATTTTCGTTCCAAATATTTGCGTGTATGCTTTCTGTCGCTAAATAGTTTCCTTTCCCTGTTAACTGTATCATTCCTCTACCGCGATATTTCCATCCATCTCCGGTAGTTGCATCACCATTGCCTATTTTCATGGCATAGGCATTATTTGCTATCGCTTCTTGGTTTGCTTTTTGATTGATGGCATTTTTTCTCCCGTGCTTTTCAGCTAACGCCGGCCTATTCCGATAGACTCTGAAAGTGCTTTTCAATCCTTGAACTGAATAATTCAGGTTTTCCTCCATTCTCATTCCAGGACCAACCTCTTTTGCTAATTGAGCGACAAAGTGTGACAGTCTCAGTTCACTGTCTAACTTACATTCAGAGATCTTCATAGAAAGTTCTTTGCTTATAATCACTAAATAGTCTTCTGAAACTTTAGTTTCATTCTTCCATACTTTTCTAAGGTGCTGTTTTGTAATCATAGTCCCTCCATCTGATGAAGATTAAAACTGAAAGAACAAAAAATCACCTATAAAATTTGAAGTTGACATTGTATTAGGACATTTTAAAACCATTTCTTACATACTAATTACATTATTGTGCGGCAAATAACATACCAGTCAATATTCTAGAAAAGCATTCTTTTCGCTCATATATTTTAACATGGCTTTTTACTGTTAAACCGTCTCGGTTTTCGCCTCTATCTTCTCATTTACTTTATCGCAAATGTACTCTCCAATAGGCATTGCAGATGTCGCTGCTGGAGAGGGGGCGTTGCAAACGTGCAGGCTTCTGGCGCTTTCGGCAAACAAGAAGTCATGAACCAAGGTTCCGTCGGATAACACCGCTTGCGCACGAATACCCGCAGGATATGGTTTGAGATCGTCTACCTTGATGCTTGGGCAGTATTTATTGACCAGCTTGAGATAGCCCGGCTTCCACCACGAGTTCTTAAACTCATCCAATCCGGTTTTTAGATGCTTTTGTGTCACCTTCCAGAAACCGGAGAAGCTCAGCATTTGCATGGTATCTTGCAAGCTGAAGTTAACCTTGTCGTACCCTTCTCGCTTCCAGCCTTGCACCGCATTTGGACCTACGGTCACACTGCCATCAATCATGCGAGTCAGGTGGACGCCCAAGAATGGCAAGTCAGGGTCGGGAATTGGATAAATAAGATGATTCACCACTTGGTCGTGTTTGCTATCTAAGCGGTAGTATTCACCACGATAAGGGATGATTTGGAAATCGGTCGGAATAGACATCATCTTCGTCATGCGATCCGCCATCAAGCCGCTGCAAGTAACCAAGAACTTAGCATTGAGCTGCATGGTTTGACCGTCTGAAATACAGGTCAGTTGAACTTCTTCGTCCTTCTCTTCGGCAGCCACCACTTTGGTTCTCAAGCTGATTTGACCGCCGAGCTTTTTGAACTCTTCCGCCATCTGCTCAGTGACCAAACGATAGTCCACAATACTGGTGGTTTTGACATAAATCGCGCCCAATCCCGTGATGTTTGGTTCAGCCAGTTTAAGTTGAACTTCATCGAGTAGCTTTACGTCGATGCCGTTGACATGGCAGCGCTCATAGAGGGCATTCATGCGTTCGACTTCTTGCTCATTGGTCGCAACCAGTAACTTGCCACAGTTCTCCACCGGAATATCGTGCTCGGCGCAGAACGAAATGGTTCGCTCTACCCCACGCTTACAAAAATCCGCTTTTAAGCTGCCCGGTGCGTAGTACACCCCGGCATGAATCACGCCGCTATTATGTCCGGTTTGGTGCTGGGCAAAACCGGACTCTTTCTCAACCAATAAAATGGATTTGTCTGGATGACGTTGCTGTAGTTGCCATGCTGTCGACACACCAACGATACCGCCACCAACAATGATGTAGTCATAGACTGATTTCATACGACCTCTTATAAAACCGATAGTTGAGATTGTTGCAATTTGAACTTGCGACCACTGTAAATGAACACCGCGACAAATACCGCGCAGCTTGCCACACGAACCAACATTGGGATATCGTGCCAAACTAGCAATGTACCCACCACTACCAACAAGAGACGCGTCAGAATGTTTAGAGGACCTTCCAAGTAGCCTTCAATCGCACCAATCAATGCATAGGTACCGATGATGGCAAAGAAGCCTACGGTAATTACCGACGTCACATCCCAACTGACCAAGCCTGTATAGGCAATAAGTAGCGGTACAAGATACAAACCTTTAGCGATTTTCCACGCCATCAGGCCGGTACGCATTGGAGGTGTTTTCGCGATGGTTGCCGCTGCAAATGCGGTCAAACACACTGGAGGCGTTACGTTACTGTCTTGCGATAACCAGAAGATGATGAGGTGAGCAGCCAGCAATGCCAAGCCTACCGCTTCCATACCCAAACTTTGCTCTAGTAGGGTTTCCATAAAGTCCGCAGGTACTAGCGCCACCATTTCTTTCGCGGTTTCCAACGCCATTGGTGCATTAAGCAGTTCCAACTTTTCTGGCGCCGCCAACATGAAGATAGCTTTTGCTTGTTCAGGCAATTGACCCGACACCATCAATTCAAGCAATTGGTTTTCGGCAATTAACTTGTAAAGCGCAGGGGCAGACAGAGTACCCAATACAATATACGCCGCTGTCACAGGTAAACCCATACCCAAAACAAGAGAAGCGAGCGCAATCAGAACGATCATGATGAACAAGTCACCATTCGCCCAACCGTCGATCATCAGTGAGAACGTGTTGCCGATGCCTGTTGTACTGATCACGTTGATCACCAAACCGATACCCACCAGCAATACCGCGGTTGTCGCCATGTTTTTCGCGCCTTGCGAAAGTGCTTCGATGATCGCTTTTGGTCCCATCTTATGATCTTTCGAGAACCAAGAAGCCACGACCACTGAAATGATCGACAAGCCCGCAGCGTAAGTTGGCGTAAAACCTTGAACCAACAAAGTGACCAATACCGCCAGTGGGATAAGGTTGTGCCAACCGCTGATCAGCACTTTCAGTAGAGATTCATCGCTGGTCGTGATTTTTTGAACGCCGCTGCGTTTGGCTTCGATACGCACAAAGAACGCCACAGACAAGAAATAGATAAGAGCAGGAATGAAAGAAACGGCAATAATATCAACATAAGGAATTTGCGTGTAAGACGCCATTATGAAAGCACCCGCTCCCATCACAGGTGGCATCAACTGACCACCTGTTGACGCCGCAGCTTCAACCCCCGCTGCAAAGCGCGAAGGGAAACCTGCTTTTTGCATCAAAGGAATACTGATAACACCGGTGGAAACCGTATTTGCCACACTAGAGCCCGATACTGAGCCCATCAAACCGGAGCCAATCACTGCGATAAAACCCGGGCCACCAATGATTTTGCCAGCCGCAGCACGTGCCACATTGATGATGTAATCACCGACACCAGAGCGAACAAGAAACGCACCGAACAGAATGAACATGAATACGAAAGTCCAACTGATGCGTGAGATAGAGCCAAACATGCCCTCAGAAGAATAGAAGCTGCGGTAGAGCAAGGTTTCCATGCTCAAACCCGGGAAGTGGAAAATACCTGTCGCCCACTTACCCCAAAGCACAACGTAGCTTAAACACACCACAATCAACACTGGAATAAACCAGCCCATGGTGCGTCGAATCAGTTCGATAACAATCAAAATTGCCATGATGGCGAAGACCCAATCGCTGGTCACGAACTTCACACCGCGTTCATATAGCGCATCTTCGGCATAGGGAATGTAGAGCAAACACGCGACCGCGCCCATGGCAATCAACACATCGATGCCGAGTGCAATCTTACTCTGCTTGAGAGAGATATGAGCCGGATACCAAAGCGCACAAATCACCGCAAAGCCAGCAAAGTGGGTCGCGGAAATCCATAACTCTGGTAACGTCGATAAGGTATTAAACCAAATGTGCAAAGCAGACAACACCACGCCAAACACTGTGATTGTGGTGGTTACCCACGGAAAATCAGTGCGCGTGGGCAGCTCAAATTTCTGCAATTCCTTTTCTATTGAGTCGCTCATCTCATACTCCAAGCTCTGGCGGCTTTTTCCATCTTAGAAATCGGTAGGGATAAAATGCCCCGAGCCGAAACTCGGGGCGAAGTTGGCGTTATTTCGCCATTAGGTCTGATGGGATTTCGATGCCCATTTCTTTGTAGTAACGCACCGCACCTGGATGAAGAGGCACTGGCAAGCCAGCGATCGCTTTCTCAATCGCCATTGCTTTGGTTGCTTTATGAATGCCTTGTAGGAAAGGCAGGTTCTCGTAGATCGCTTTGGTTAGCTGGTAAACGTCTTCTTCCGAGATATCTTCACGAACTGCCAAGAAGTTAGGCTGTGCAATGGTGGTGATCGGCTTATCTAGACCCGGGTACGTGTTCGCTGGGATCTCGTACTTCGTCCATAGGTTGTAGTTGCCGTTCGCCTCTTTGATTTGCTCGTCAGTAAACGAGAGAATCGAAATGTCTTTACCCAGCGCAGCAAAAGCTTGGGTTACTGCACCAACTGGCACACCCGCAGGCGTGTTCATGCCGTCAATGGTGCCGTTTTGAAGTGCGCTCGCACTGCCGCCGTAGCCCATGTACGCAAGGTTGAATTTATCAGGGTCGACCTTCAGACCTTTCATGATTTGGCGACCAGAGTTCTCAGTACCAGAATTCTTCTTACCGATAGAGAACTTCTTGCCATCGAGGTTGTTCAGGTCAGTCACTGTGCCCGTTTTTGCTAGGTCAGAGCGAACAATAAAGTGCTCAACGTTTTGCCACAGCATAGAGACTGAGCGCAGTTGTTCTTGGCGACCGCTCTTCTCATAAGGACCTTCACCAGACCAAGCCCACGCACCGTAAAGACCTTGTAGAATCGCGAACTGTGCTTCGTTTTCATTCAGCAGTTTAACGTTTTCACCAGAGCCCGCAGAGCTGATTGCAGAAAGGGAGAAGTGGTGCTTTGGTGCCAACTTCACTTTGCTTAACGTCGCCAACGCTACGCCCACAGGGTAGTAAGTACCACCTGTCGATGCCGTTGCAAGAATATAGCTACGATCTTCTGCCGCAGCGTTAGCAGCAATACCAAAAGAAGTCACAGCGACAGCCAAAGCTTTTACCAGCTTATTCATTTTCATTATTACTCTCCGTGTAGTCGTTTCACGATTGGGGATTTACATCATGTTAAACCTTTATTAACAACACATTCCCTAGAGCAATTGAAATGCCAACTTTTAACCCTTTGTATTTATTGAACTAAGAGCTGAAAGACATCAAAAATGAGCAAAATCATGCTGATTTGATAGCAAAGTAATGAGCAAGATCTTGCTCATTGAAGAGGAGAAGGTTGCACGCCTAGATCGCAAAAGGTTAATAAAATGTGATCAAGACAAAATAAATGCACGATTCACTAATAAGCAATATTTTGCCGATGCAATTTTGGATTGAATTGCAACTAATGAGCGTCTTAACAATAAGAAGAAAAAGCGCATCATTCTAAACTGCTCAATTTATCAGCTGAGGTTTATAGCCTAAACGACTACAAATAGCACAAAAATACAGCAAAGAAAGCCATGTTACAAAAATGAAAAGTCATTTATTCTAATTTTTAATTTAAAAAGCAGCTCGATCCACCAGTTCAGAAATAAACACTGACCGTATCAACTTATTTTCTACTTCGGGGTTGTGCCAATGGCCCTATGTTCGTTAGTGTAACAACACGCCAAGGCAAACGTATTCCTTGGTATTTTTTCGTCTTTAAGGATCACCCATGTCAGCAACTGCGCAATTACAATTCGCTTTAAAACGCCCATCTGGCGTTGCTGCTGCGATCCTCCTGCTCTCTCTGAAACTGATTCAGAGCTGACAGGCTATATCTAAACTTTCTGTCAGCTTGAGAAGAAGCTGACGGGAACACCACATACTCCTCCCATTCCTTTCAGTTTCTTCCAAGCGAAACATAAGAGGAATAACAATGTTAAGCGCACGCAATATCGCCGCTTTGGGCTTTATGACTTTCGCCATGTACTTAGGCGCGGGTAACCTGATCTTCCCTCCATTTTTGGGTTACCAAGCAGGTGAAAACTTTCTGAGCGGGATGTCTGGCTTCCTCTTGACGGGTGTAGGTCTGCCTGCGATGGCACTAGTGATGGTGGCTATCGTAAACGGTTCAGATAAATTAACCGCTGCCCTACCTAAACCTTTGGCGACCAGTTTCTGGGTGATGGTGTTTATCGTGATTGGCCCTGCGTTCGTGATTCCACGTGCAATTACCGTGGCTTACCAATTCAGCTTTGCGCCAATGTTTGGTGATGCAGCTTTGGTGCCTTTCACTATTGCCTTCTGTGCTATCACCATTCTATTTGCCCTATATCCGGGTAAATTGGTCGACAACCTAGGCAAGAGCTTAACGCCTGCCTTGATGGCAATCTTGATCATCATGTCTGTGACGGCTTTGGTTTCTCCTGCAGGTGAGCTAACTGCCGCAACGGGACCATACCTATCTGGCGCATTTGCTGAAGGCTTGACCCAAGGCTACATGACCATGGATGCGCTAGGTTCTATCGGTTTTGGTTGGATTATCTTCCGCGCGATTCGCAGCATGGGTGTTGATTGCCCGAAAGCCACCGCAAAATACACGCTAATCGCAGCTTTGATGTACGCGGTTGCCATGGCGTTTGTTTACATCTCATTGGCTTACATTGGCTCGACAAGCTCATACTTGGGTTCTGAGTTCAGCAATGGTGGCGACATTTTAACGGCATTCACCTTCAGCCACTTCGGCGCATTTGGTTCACTATTACTAGGTGCCGTGATGGTATTAGCGTGTTTGACTACTGCTATCGGCGTAACCACCGCAGGCAGTGAGTTTTACGACAACACCTTCAGCAAAGTGAACTACAAAGGCTGCGTTATCACGACCATGGTATTGGCAGGTTTAATCGCCAACGTAGGTCTGGAGCAACTATTGGCTATCACATTACCAGCGGTTGTGGCGCTTCACCCAGTCGCGATTGCGTTGATGATCATGGCACCAGTGCGCAACAAGATGTCGCAAATCATGGTCGTCGCAACCGCATTCACTGCTCTAACGTTTGGTTGTGTTGATGCGCTGCACATCCTAGGTTACATGCCAAGTTCCACTGATGAGTGGATGGGTAATTACATGCCTCTGTACAATGACTTTGCTAGCTGGATTATGCCTAGCGTATTTATGATGATTGTTGGTCTGCTGTTTACGACGAAAACCAACCAAACCGAACAATTCGAGCTGGTGAATGAATAGCCGTTTAACATAAGACATCGCTCAATAAGTGCGTTACTATGTAGCTCGCTTATTGATATCAGGCAAAGGAGTTGCCTGAATGAAAGATTGATATGGGTCGCCTATGGATAATCAGTATCTAGACATCAGAACACTGAACTTTATCGTTATTCTGTTCTCTTGCATTTACTCTATTAGTCTGTTTTGTTATCAATACACTCAGGGTAGAGTCAAAGGCTTAAAAACCTTCTCGATATCACTACTGTTTATTGGTTTAGGCCCTTTTTTACTTGGCTTTAGAGGCTCTGCGCCAGACTGGCTGACCATCGTCATAGCCAACACTCTCATATTAGTCGGCTTCTTGCTTACGCTATATAGCGTAAGCATTTTTCGTCAATATCCTTTAAAATTGGCTCACTGTCTTACCTTGTTAACACCTGTTTTCAGTGGTTCATTTTACTATTTCACCTTCCATGACCCTTCTATCAAAAGCCGCATTATTTATCTGAGCATGTATATTTGTATCGTCACCTTCTTTAGTGGTGTCGCCATGCTTAAAGGTACCCAAAAGGACTTAAAGCTCCCTGTTAAAGCAATGTCTTACTCTTTCTTTGGATTTAGTTTTTTTATGGGATTTAGGTCGCTTTGGAGTACTTTTTCAGGTGAGTTACCAAGTTTTATGGTCGCAGGCCTTATCCATCAGCTGACTTTCTTATTTAGCATCTGCCTGATCGTTGCTTTGAGCTTTAGTATGCTGTGGTTAATTAACGGACGCTTGGTGCAATCCATTAATGATCTCTCTCATTTAGATGCACTCACAGGGCTATATAATCGTCGAGCCATGGAAGAAATCGTTCCAAACTTGGTTAGTAAAGCGTATAAAAAAAGCCAAGCAATCAGCATTATTATGACTGATGTCGACAAGTTCAAAGCGATTAATGATCACTATGGTCACACGGTTGGCGACTCCGTCATGGCAACGATCTCCACTATTTTTAAAAAGCATCTTCCTGAGTCAGCCTGCATTGTGCGATTTGGTGGTGACGAGTTCATGATTGTTTTGCTCGAAAAAGCACAGCAAGCCAAAATTTTCGCAGAGCAAATTCGCCTTGCGGTCGAAGCTGAAACCGCTTTGCAATCATTTAAAACTGAAGTGACCATGAGCTTTGGTATCAGTCAGTTATCTGAGGGGCAATCACTTCAAGAGGCACTTGCTGAAGCAGACGAAGCGCTATATAGCTCTAAACATACAGGAAGGAACCTCGTTACCTTGTTTGGAGAAGGGAAAGACCTAAATTATAAGTTTGTCCCAGCTCCAGCCAAAAGCGCATAACGTGTTTGTTATGCCAGTAATTTCGAATTAGCTAGAAATCGCACTAAGTATAGTCGGAGCGATTCAAACCAAACTTCTGCATCTTTTGGTTAAGGGTTCGACGTGGTAAATCCAACTCCTGCATCACCTCATTGATGCGTCCATGATGCCTGACTAAAGAATCATGTAGCACCTTACGTTCAAAGTTATGTAGCTGAATCGCCAACGGCACGCCCGCATGCGTCTCTTCGGTTGTTGAGGATGGCCTACTGGAGAGAATTTCCATCACGGAGACGGTTTCATCCAATGCAAAACGCATCGCTACATTCCTAAGCTCACGTACGTTACCGGGCCAAGAGTAAGCAAGAATGGCCTTTCTATCGGCTTCACTCAGCGGACGACTCTCAGGATTACTTTTCAGAGCAAAGTGTTCGAACAAGATCAACGCGTCTTCTTCTCGCTCACGTAGCGGTGGCAAATAGATCTGCGCCACATTAAGACGATAGTACAAATCCTGACGAAACTCGTCATGATCATTGAGATCTTCTTTCGCGGCGGCGATCACTCTTAAATCAACCGAGATCTGTTGGTTACCCCCAACGCGCTCAACCGTATGTTCCTGTAATGAACGCAACACTTTCACCTGCATGGACAGCGGCATACTCTCGATTTCATCAAAGAATAAAGTGCCTTTATCCGCGTATTCCAACTTACCAATGCGCTTTTTACCCGCTCCGGTAAATGCCCCTGCTTCATGCCCAAACAGCTCACTTTCAAACAGGTTCTCAGGAATAGCGCCACAGTTGATTGGCACAAAATGATAGGATCTGCGTTGGCTTTCATTATGCAAACTGGTCGCCACCAGCTCTTTACCACAACCTGTTTCGCCGTAAATGATCACGTTAGTATCAATGCGTGCTAACTTGGCTACTTGTTCTCTAAGCTGTTGCATCACTCGGCTTCGGCCAATCAGCATTTCTTCTAAGCCGCTAACGCTAGATAGATACTCTTGGCGATCTTGAGTAGACGTTTGTGCGCGATAACTCTCGACCGCATCGGTCACTCGCTGGGATAGGCGCTCAGGTTGGAAAGGTTTCTCGATAAAATCAAACGCACCGTTTTGCAACGCCCCAACTGCCATATCGACATCACCATGTCCGGTGATCAAGATAACCGGCGTTGGAATGTGATTGGCAATCAGGCTTTCTAGTATCGACAAGCCGTCGGTGTCCGGCAGGCGAACATCACTGACAATCGCATCAAATTCTTGGCTAAGAATGGCGGCTTTGCCCTCCTCCCCCAAACTAAACGCGGTCACGTCGAACCCCGCCAGTTGCAGCCACTGACTGGTAGCCTGACGAACAATGTCATCGTCTTCGATAAGTGCAATTTTAGGGATGTCGTCAAAAGCCATGAGTTACTGCCTGCTTTATGGGGTAGGAAAGAAATCGATCTTTATTAACGGTAGCAAAAACCACTGAGGAGAAAAGGAGCTAGATCTCACTTCTTGCTTACAAGTCTTTAACATCCAACCAGTTAGGCGCACTCTTTAATGACTGTTGGTGAGAACGCACTAGCTGAATGGAGTCGGTATGCAGCGCAAAAGGAATGGCAAAACATGGCTTGTGGTCGCAATTGCGGCAGTGCTGATGTTGTCTTGCTATAGCGCCAGCAGAGAGGTTGCCCGTCAGTGGTTGAGTGTACAAACTCAAACCGAAGCTCAACAAAAACTGCTCGACTATATCGGTGAAGTTCGCCGTGCACTCAAACGCTTCTATCACTTGCCTTACCTTGTCACCAATAATCCGGAAACCATCGCGTTTGTAAAAGGAAACCGGACTTATTACGAGCCATTGCAAACCCAACTGACTCAGCTAGATAAAGCCGCCAATACGGAAGGTTGGCTAATCCTGTCTAACTCTGGCGAAGTATTGGTCTCGAGTTTAATCGAAGAGCGCTTTAGCCTATCTGACCGAAAAGCCATTGTGGAACAAATTCACAATCAAGGCGGCGGTGTTTCCTTGGTGAACAAAACCAAAGGTTCGAGTCCGTTGTATTATCTTGCAGCCCCTATCTACGACGGTCTGGATATAGCAGGCATTGTGGTGGTGCAAATCAACCTCAGCTTATTGACCGAACAGACTATTACTAGCCAAGACATCATTACGTTGCAAAATCGCCAGCAACGCTTTTTCCTATCGAGCAGCTCGCTCTATAACGCTGACTGGTTTAACGAACCGAGCAACACCGTTCAGTTAGAAACGCAGCGCTTATACGACAACACCAATATCAGTGTGTGGACGCTCAATCAGCAACGCTATTTTGCGCACACCGTAAAATTGGATGATTTGAATTGGTACGTAAGCTACCTCACCCCTTCTAAGCCGATTCAGCAAACCATCAACGTAATTGGTTGGAGCGTAGCAGCGCTGCTCTTGTTAGTTGTATTACTCGTCATCATTGGTCTACAACGTCGCCAAAAGCACATCAATCAACAGCGAATTCAAGCCCTGTTGGAAGAGTCTCAACGCCGCTTGAAACAGATGATCAATAAAACCCACGTTGGTTTGCTATTGATTGATGAACAAGGGCAACTGTTCGATCTCAACCCGATGGCGAAGCGTTTGTTCTGTTTACCAGAAAGCGTCAATCGACATGCTTTTGCTTGGGAGTTATTCGATGCAGGCAATCCTAATTCCACCACACTTAAGTTGCTCAAGGACTTACCTAAACATAAAGAGCTCGCAGAGATCAGTACCGTCGAAACCATTGCCAGACGCAGTGACGGAAGCGTCTTCCCTGTCCTCTTCTCGCTGACCAGTTTCCCTTGGCATGGCGAGCAGTATTTCCTTGCAACGATCATCGACATCAGCAAGCGGAAAAAAGCTGAGCAATCGCTGCAACAGGTCAACCAAGAACTGGCGCAACGGGTAGAAGAGCGAACTCAAGCGCTAAAAGAAGCGCAAAGCCAGTTAATTGAATCGAGTAAAATGGCCGCCTTGGGTCGCATGTCGAGCGCGATCACTCATGAACTCAATCAGCCACTGACTGGTTTGCGTACCCTGCTCACAACAAACGAACTGTTAGCAGAACGTGGCGAAACCGAGATGATGAAAGCCAACAACGTATTGGTGCAGAAGCTGATTGATCGCATGGCGAGCATGACCAGTCAGTTAAAGACGTTCGCCTACAACAAACCAGAAAGCCTACAGGCGATTTCTCTTACCTCCGCACTCGAAGAGACCTTGCGCGTTTATCAATCCCAATTAGACAAGGTGGATGTGCGTGTTCGAGTTCCTCACGATTTACCTAACATCATGGGTGAAGAACAGCGACTGCTTCAGGTGCTCGGCAACCTTGTCTCGAACGCATTGGATGCGATGGGCAACACCACTAATCCTCAGCTCAACTTGATCGTCAACCCAACCGGTAATCAGGTCGAACTGATCGTCAGTGACAATGGCTGCGGCGTGTCGGATGAGATGCTTGAATCCATGTTTGAACCCTTCCAAACCTCAAAGAAAATTGGTGAAGGCTTAGGGCTGGGTTTAGCGATTACGGCTAACAATATGCGTGATATGAACGGACAAATTACCGTGCATAAGAATGAACAAAATGGGCTGACTTTCACTCTATTGTTCAAATCAGCCTAAGTTGATATTGATTACAAAATCATCATTAGAACTAGGCATCCCCGCTGTTTGAGAAAAACACGATCTCGATACAAGAATCCCTCCTTGACCTACACTATTCTCAAGCAAATAAGACGAATAACTTCCGAACGATAAAGAGTGAGAAACATGATTAAGTTTCCTGAACATTTTCTTTGGGGCGGTGCCATTGCTGCAAACCAAGTAGAAGGGGCGTACAACCTTGGGGGTAAAGGGTTATCGACATCAGACATGCTGCCAAACGGTATTTTGAGTCCGCATCAAACCCGTGAAGAGCGTACACCGGGTATCAAAGACGTGGCGATCGACTTCTACAATCGCTACCCAGAAGACATCGCGCTGTTCAAAGAGATGGGCTTTAACTGTCTGCGTCTCTCTTTGGCATGGAGCCGCATCTTCCCGAACGGGGACGAACTAGAGCCTAACGAAGAAGGTTTGGCGTTCTACGATAAAATTTTTGACGAACTTGCCGAGCACAACATCCAACCTTTCGTGACCTTATCTCACTACGAAATGCCTTACGCACTGGTTGAAAACTATGGCGGTTGGGGCGATCGTCGCGTCATCGAATTCTTCGAACGTTATGCTCGCACCGTGCTGGAACGCTACAAAGACAAAGTGAAGCTGTGGTTAACCTTCAACGAAATCAACATGTCTCTACACGCACCATTTACTGGTGTTGGTTTGCAAGAAGACGCCAATGAACAAGAGATTTACCAAGCGATTCACCACCAGCTAGTCGCAAACGCAAAAGCGGTAAAACTGTGTCAGCAAATCGTATCAAACGGCAAAATTGGTAACATGCTGCTTGGCGCAATCAACTACCCATACACCTGTAACCCTGATGACGTGCTTGCTGCAATGCATGAAAACAACAAGTGGTTGTTCTTCGGTGATGTACAAACGCGTGGTCAGTACCCAGGCTACATGAAGCGTTACTTCCGTGAAAACGGTATCGAAATTCAGATGGAAGCAGGCGACTTAGAAGAAATTGCATCGGCAAGTGTCGATTTCATCTCATTCAGCTACTACGCAAGTGGCTGTGCAAGTGCGGATCCGAAACAGAAAGAAGTGGGTAACATTGTCGATAGCGTACCAAACCCATACCTTGAAAAGAGCCAGTGGGGTTGGTTGATCGATCCAAAAGGCCTGCGCATTCTGCTTAACTTCCTTCACGATCGCTACCAAAAACCACTGTTTGTCGTAGAAAACGGCTTAGGTGCACGTGATGAAATCGATGAAAACGGTGAGATTCAAGATGATTACCGCATCGCTTACTTGAACGACCACCTTGTGCAAGCACACGAAGCGATTCTGGATGGCGTTGAGTTGATGGGCTTTACCAGCTGGGGGCCAATCGATTTGGTCGCGAACTCAACCGCTGAGATGAGCAAACGTTACGGCTTTATCTATGTCGATCGTTATGATGATGGGCAAGGAACGCTAGAACGTAAACGTAAGAAAAGCTTTTTCTGGTATCAAGACGTGATTCGTACTTCAGGCGGTTCATTGAAAAGCTAAGCCTGTTGTCTAGGTACAAAGTGCAACTAGGCATTCGCCTAAACCATCAAGCCCTGCAATTGCAGGGCTTGAATTTTAAGGTGTTTAAACTGCAATCTCTCCACCGTCTTCACGGCGAATAACCACTGTCGCCGCTCGTGGGCGCACAGAAACACCAGCAGGCGTTTCTTCGGCTGCATCTTCACTGTATGGCCAGTTGCCTGGGTGCTGAATATTCACAAACAATGATTTGTAATCAGGGCTGATGGTAAAGCCTGTTACTTCACAACCATTTGGTCCGACAAAGAAGCGTTTCAATTCAGCTTGATTATCCGCACCAATCACAGCTTGATCACCATTCTCATCTGTTAGCTTAGATGGAACAACAGCCAACATTTGATCATTGGTGTAAGACGTGACTTCATCTGCGCCGTTATCAGTCTGAATCCACAAAATACCACGGCCATCAAACGCTAATCCGTCTGGGCTCGCAAACTGGTTTAGCTCATTCAAGCCAGAACGGTTGGTATCTGCATCACCATTTGCTGGCGAACCGAAGACAAAGATATCCCAAGTAAAGTCAGTTGCTGCAGCACCTTCATCCCAACGAATAACATGACCAAACTTATTATTCAAACGTGGATTCGCAGGATTGGTTTCATCTGTACGGCGCGTATTGTTCGTCAATGTTAAATATACTGAACCCGTGAATGGATCAACCGTACACCACTCTGGTCGATCCATTGGTGTTGCCCCAACTAAATCCGCCGCACCCGCAGTATTGATGATAATTTCAGCCAGTGAATCAAAGTGATCCGCTAACGTACCACCAGCGGTTGTTACGCTATCAAGCGTTAATGGTAACCAAGTACCTGTGCTGTCTTCATTGAAGCGCGCCACATACAGTGTGCCTTCGTCCATGTACTTGTCACCCATCGCCAAGCGGTTATCAGGGTTAGCATCTGCTGGATCCCACGCTGCCGCAGATTCAAATTTGTATAGGTATTCAAAGCGAGAATCGTGGCCAGAATAAAATACCACTGGTTTGCCTTCTTCAAGCTTACCGAAAGTACAGCCCTCGTGACGGAAACGACCTAGCGCAGTACGTTTCTTCGCACGTGAGTTTTGCGTGTAAGGGTCAATCTCGACAATGTAACCGTGACCATTGGCTTCATTACGGTAATCATCCATCGCACTTGCTCCTGTTGGAGCCACATTAAAGCGAGAGAACTCATCAAGACGCTCTTCTGAATTTCCTGCTAATGTCTCCCACAAGTAGCGTGTACTTTGATCATCGACACCAATGCGATCTTGCTCTTCTGTACGAGTCCCGGCATTAACAAAGTAACCTGGCCAGTTCTCTTCACACGTTAAGTACGTGCCCCACGGCGTGTAGCCGTTGCCACAGTTGTTTAACGTACCACGCGCTTGGCTGCCATCTGGCGAGAAACGAGTGACAGTTAAAGATGTGTGGGCCACCGGGCCAGACAAATCCATGACTGTCGCACCAGTATAACGACGGTTTAGTGGATCGGTATCAACCAACTTCCACATGTTGTCTTCCAGTTGAATGCGAACCACTGACACACCGTGCGCGTTAATCTCTTTGCGCACTTCATCTACAATGGTACGTACGCCATTTTCAACCGTCGGACCATTTGGATGCAGTGCTGATGTGTCGATGTACTCGTGGTTAATACATAGCAAGCCATCTGTAGTGCTATCGTTCAATGGGAAAAAATGCATGCCGTCATGGTGCATGCCTAGCGCATTTAACTGATCGGTACTGGTGTTGGTACCATCATTTTGCCATGCGCTGCCTTGCGCATTAAGTGGTGTTCCCCAAGGTACTAGTACTTGTGCGGTGTAGCCTTGTGGAATTGAAACTGCGTCAGTGAGTGAGCCAGGGATAGATTCAAAGTTAAGAACGGCTTTAGATGCGCCCGAACCACTGCTTACTGTACTCCCTGAGTCAGACGAGTTACAACCAGCCAATCCGAAAGCACCAAACGCTGTCATCGCACTGATACCTAAACCACCTTTCAGAATGCTGCGTCGAGATAGGCTCGCTTCTAATACTTCTTCAAATGGTTTGTTTTCACTTTGGTTATAACGCGTCGCGTCAAAGGTTTCCTTGCTCATTTTTACTTTCCCGATCTTATAGTTTAATTAATAAATAAGTGATTAGTTGAACGGCAAGAAGTTTGGATAAGAAAAATGACAAAAGTGCTTAAAACATATGAAACTTGTGTTTCAACAATACTGCAAACCAACCAACACAGCTAACGAAGCAATTAAATTCTGGTCACATAATCACCAACTGTATCGCTTCATTCTGATTTTACTTGGGCTAAAGTATGATAGAAGGTATAAGGTGTACGAAATCAAATCATCTACGAGAGATAATCATGAAATTAGACAAGATCGATAACAAGAGCCGTCGTATCCGTAAAAAGCTGTTCTTAGGTGAGTTCGCAATCCTAGGTTTCGAGATCAGCTGTGAAACAGACATTAACGACTTCGACCGTTACGATGCATTCGTTGATGACTTTATCGACTACATTGA